>CAJVYT010000240.1 GCA_913009765.1 uncultured candidate division Zixibacteria bacterium | reverse complement strand
TAATAAAAGATATGTATAGATTAATAGGGGCAGACGAGGGCGTCTGCCGCCCACGAATAATCAACAAGCCCCAAGCGGATGGGGCACCCGTGCACCTCTTGAAGGGTTTAGGAATAATTTTGTGAATTTTTACGAAGATGCGTATAGAGTAAGGAGTGTATATGTTTATTAATAAATTATTATACTTGAGTAGTTTATTACTACTTTTATATTGCTCCAGTTGTGGTATTGCTTATTACAATTATTTTGATCAACATAAGTCACATAAACAAATTGGAAATACTTTTGAATTTGATTTGTTTTCTTTTGGTTATAATTTTGAAGCAGATGTTGATTTAAAGAATAAAAATGATAGCTTGTTTTTTATTCGGCTTAGTGTTAACCCTCGAGATGATAATTGTACTGATTTTAAACTAATGGTATTTGAAAATTTATTAATTGAAAGTGTAAATATTAGTTTTAGCTCTCAGAAACATAAATTAATTATTGGTGAAAAAAAAGTTATCGAGGATTGCTATTATATATTTAAGTTTGAAAAAATAACAGTCCCAAATAATATAGACTCACTTTTGTTTGACATATCATTATCTTATCTTGATGAGCAAGGACAAAGAATATATAAAGATACTACTCTAATTATGTATCATCATAAAGGAAAACAGTTTTACATGACTAATTAGAGTTATAGTGCAAGTAAATACTAACGATTAATTAATTAATCTTTCCATGTTATGTCTGTTCCTGAAGCCACGAAGTGGGTTTGTGAACAGACATTGCCTATTGTGACACAGCCTCTTGATCTGGGATCCATTTTTTTATAATTGACAATCTGTTAGATATCTTCGTTCATTAAATATGAAACATAATAAGAAATTAATAAAAGATATGTATAGATTAAGGGGGCAGACGAGGGCTCGCCTAGGCGAGCCGCCCACAAGTATCAAGGGATAGAGAATATTGTACTTGAAATCTATGAGATTATTTCAACCCAACGCAAGCGTTGTGGTACCAGTGCATGTATCTCTTAGACAGGGCAATGCCCTGTCGGTACAAATGAAAGGTTGAGGCATGCCTCCAACCCTACTAATTCTATAAGCCGAACCCAACATTTTACTACCAGTCGGTTTTGACATTCACAAATAAAGTCTTTTGGTTTCTCCAAACAAAGAAAATAATTTCATCAACTTTCTTTTCGGCTAAATCATCCATAACAGTTTCAACTTCGGATACAGATGTAACCTGTTGGTCAGAAATTCTTTGAATAATGTCACCATATTGCAGTCCTTCAATTACTGCTATTCCGCCTGATTTTATTTCAGAAACAACAACACCTTTGAAAGTATTGGCATCTAAATTATTATATAAAAAGTCAGTAAAAACCAAATCACGCACTTTAAACTCAAGCTTTTTATTTTCATATTCCGGTGAATCGGTAGCAGTCATCGGAGTTTTTTCAAGAGTAGCAAGAACTTTTGTCGTATCAATTTTTGAATTAGTTCTTTTTAATACCGTAAACTCAACTGATGCATCCGGACCCATCTCGGCAATTTTTCGTTGGAAAATCGGAACTTTATCTTCTTTGTTCACTTCCACCGGCTGACCGTTTACTTCAAAAATAATATCACCGACTTCAAGTCCGGCTTTAGATGCGGGGGAATTGCTGGCAACATCATTGATAATAATACCACCTGTAATATCCAAATTCCAAAATTCTGCCATTTTAGTTGTAAGTGCCTGAAGCGTAATACCCAGCCACCCTCTATCAGTTTTTCCTTTTTGAGGAGGATTGGCAATCATTTTAGCAAGTCTTTTTTCAGTAATCACACCCAACAGAGGCATTCCAAATGCACCGAAAGAATCAACCATGCCGGATTGGTCTGTGTTTGATTTTGTCGGATCAGTAAGCCGTCCTAAAACACCGATAGCATTGAGATCTTCATCAAATAAAACCGAGGTCATCTGCAAGGCATTGAACCCAACTATAAGAGGGAATTCTTCGGGTAGTTCTATCAAAGTAGAAATCATTCCCACATCAGCAGAAAGAGGAGGTTGAATATAGTCTGGTAATAACATATAGAGTGCAACCCATTCACCAACGTGATAATTTTTGTCTGTTTTAAATTTGAGAGCTTTGAATTTTTTATCATCAGCTTTAATTTTCAAAAAACCTATATTTGAAAACCGGTCAACACCGATAAAATCAGCAGCATACTCGACACCATCTAAAAATGTAACTGTAATTTCCGATGGAATCGTTTTTACATTCATTCCCGTCAGAGCCAGTACAGGGCTTTGGTCTCCAAGAGTAAGTCCGTTAAATATCACAAATCCGTCTTCTGAAACAACAGTTCCTAAATATCTTTCTTCCTGCTCGTTGGAATGGGCTCCAAAAGAATAGGCAACTTTCATATTAATGACTACCGAAACATCCTCGACTATTGTTTGTAATTTTTCAAAATCAAATGATTGAGCAGATATACTTCGTATACCGCATACAGAAATAATCCAGACAGTTATGAAAAATATTATTTTTTTATTCATCTTGTACATCACTCTCTTTTTCTTTGCTTAAATCTAACAACACAAATCTTGTAGCACCTGATCTGTGAATGGTTAAGAGAATTTTTTCAGTCTTCGATATAGTTAACTCATTGTATAACGAAATAAAGTCTTCAAAATTCTGAATTTTCGTATTATTAATTTTACTGATAATATCACGTCTACGTAGTCCGCCGTCAGCAGCAGCCCCAACATTTTTCACACCAACAACTAATACTCCAGTTGTATCCTCCAGTTGATTTTCGACCTGCATTTGGCGAGTAATTTCTTTGATAGTGAATCCCCATTCTTTAGATTCAAAATCTTCCCCCTGTAAATCACCTAACTGTTTTGTCGTAACTTTAAAGTTATAAGTCTCATCGTTACGCAGTACTTTTAATAAAATTTCTGATCCCGGTTTATATTGAGCAATCAGATTATAGAAATATGGCACTTCCTCTACAAATCTGGCAGAGACCGGTTTGTTATCGAGTTCTAAAATAATATCTCCCGCCTTTAAAAAACTTTTATCCGCCGGTGACCCAGGGTCAATGGAAGATATAAGTACTCCTGAATTTTTATTTGTTCCGAAATATTCTTCTAAATCTTGAAGTGGTTGACAATGCAGCCCAATCCATGAGCGAATAACTTTTTTATGGTCGATAATTTCGGCAACAACCGCTTTGACAACATTGATAGGAATTGCAAACCCTATATTATTGGCATAGGTTTGAGCTCTTGAATTGATACCTATAATTTTCCCCTGTAAATCAACAAGAGGTCCTCCCGAATTACCGGGGTTAATAGCAGCATCTGTTTGTAGCCAAAGATTGTATCGTCCGGTTCTTTCCCCACTTGGAAGTCTGACATTTGATGAAAAATATCTGTCTTTGGTAGATATGACACCAAACGAAAGAGAACGGGAAAGTGCAAGTGGCGAACCAAGTGCCATCACATACTGTCCTACTTGTACCGTATCAGAATTCCCAAACTCAGCAATATGGATTTTATTTTTATAATGGGATAAATCAAGTTTTATGACTGAAATATCAGTCATAGGATCACCGCCTATATATGTTGCCGGCACGATTTCTTTGTCTGCAAGTGTACAGATAATTCGCTCCGCTTTTCCGGCGACATGATAATTTGTGACCACATACCCATCGGGGTGAATAATTATTCCTGACCCGATAATAGCTTGTTTTTCCATTTCTCCGGTTTCATAATTTTTTATCACCGGCTGAATATGTACTAACGCAGTCATAACTTTATCACGAGCGGTATATATATTCTCTTGTATTGAGACATCTCGGTCTGATGCTGAGACTGACAAGGTAAAGATGAAAATAATCGGAAGTAAGAACTTCATGTATGCTCCTCTGAATTTATATATCATAACCATTATACTATTGAAAAGTTCAATAGATATAAAAAAAAGCCTGTCGAAGATTATAATTGATTTTTATATCTTTCGGCAAGCGGAATATTTACTGAATATCTGATTCAGAGTAAAAATTTATTTGCGAAATCGTATATCAACCGAGCCTAAACCGACTGAGACAGTTAGAATAATCTTATTATCGGCATCTTCAAAATCGTCCGATTCATATAAATCATCCTTAATTTCATCTAAGCGGTTATTGTGAATATCTATTGATGACAGCCAATTGGAACCATCAGTGTGAATTTGTACCGGAACATTTTTAGGTAAGACTATATCAGCTGAACCTAAACCTATTTCAATATCAATTCGAGAAACACCTTCATAATCACCTAAAAAATCCAAATCAAATGACCCTGCCCCACCCTCTATTTTAAATGATTCAAAATTTGCGTTTCCAATATCCTGCATTTCAAGTGAACATGCCCCTGCATCAATATCAATTGACTTTAAACGAATTGGGTTTCTCTCAGAGAAAGAAATCGATGCATCAGCAGCACCTACATCTAAAGAAAGTTCTTTAATTGGAATACCGCCCAGCTCAAAGTCGGATTTGCACGCTCCTATTTCAAGATCAATTTCGATAGGGTGTTTTTTAGACAGCATTATTTCCCATTTGTTTTCTTCGGAGTCCATAGAATGTTTATTGGTTCGTTCACTTCCAATATCGATAAAACACTTATTTGAACGTATTTTTGAATCTACCCAATATTCGACATTTTTGGGATAATAAGAGATATTGGCTATAAATGCTTCGTCCTGATTCTTAGGCAGTATTTTAAATCCACCCGCTCCAAGTTCTCCTTTTAGGATAATTTTATCAGCACCGTTCATGTCGACTTTTTCTGTTTCTTTTTTAATTCTTGCTGCCGACACTATTGAAAACATAAATACAAAAGAGAAAAATGTAATTATTGCTTTTTTCATCAGATATCCTTTTTCATTAGAGTTACTTAAGATACGAGATAAATTTATATCTGTTTCAAAAATTGTTTAAGAATTATCTGAATGTCTTGGTGGTGTTTTTATTTCCGGTCCTTTGGGCATCGGAGGCGGAGCCGGTGTGAAGGTCTGCGGGTTTGCTGTAATTATATCTTTCCAACTCGTATACGAACGAGTTCCGAATCGAGTGAGAACAACTGCTCCAATTCCACCGAATATTGGAACAATTGAAAATATGATTGAGACAACAAAAAAGAAAATACCAATACCATACATCGCAGAGTTTTCAGAACCGGTCATAAATGTTATCCCCATAATCCAAGAAATAGCAAATAAAGCAAAACCTAAGAAAGATTTCATAAAAATACGATTACCTGATGACAAGAATCTACCGAAAACTAAACTTCCAATTGTATGGCTGAAAGCAGCAATCCCCAAAACAGAGGCAAATGCATATACCAAAGGTACAAATGGGACAACTACGATTCCAATAATTGTAATCGCTACTAAAGCAATAACCAAAGGCATCATAAAAAAGAAAAACAGACCCAAAAGTGTCGTACGAAGTTTATATCTGTTAAAACAATTTGAAACGACTTGTAATTTTTCCGGAATAAGAGCAATAATCAAAAAAAGAAATACACACAAAATAGCCATAATAATCATAATAACTAAAAATCCATTATCAGGTAGTTCAGATGGAAGATTTGAGAATTCCAGGAGGTCTTCATTTTGTTCACCCAAAACAATTCCGCCGTCTCTTACAATTATTTTTGGTGCGTTGATATTTCCATCTACTCGACCGGTAGATTTAACAATTACTTTATTATTATAAGATGTAATACTCCCTTTGACCCATCCTTTGACAGTCACTCGCCCAAAGACAATTATATCATGATCGACATACTCATCAACATCAATCACAATACTTTTTGTTGTTGATGTTTTCACTATTTTTTTTACCGAACATCTTGTTTCAACCGGCTCAATTTCTTCCTGAGTTGTTCGTGTTAATGCTGTTCTCTCCAATAAGCCTGTAACAAACATGTCCTGTTTAAAGTCGTAATACCAATCATTCCCTTGCGAATCAACAGCAGCGATACCATCTTCTGAGAGATAGATTTCATTAAAAATTGTATCTGTTTTGATTGCTTGTTGAGATGTAGAAACAGATTCCGATTGAGCAGATATATTAATTGACGTTACGAAAACTAACGTAAGAGCAAATATTAAATTTTTTAAATGTCTTTCAGACATATTTACATCCCATGTAAATTATAAAAGCAAAAACTAAAACTGGTTTACATCAACATCACCGGTAGTCGAAACTATATGAATAGTCGGACCGCCATCTCCGAATGTACCAACCAATTTTTTCCGAGAAACAGATTTAATAATAACCGGTACTTCAGTTGCAATTTTCCCTGTTTCAGTCTCAACTTTTAATTCTCCTGCAGCTAAAGTTGGAACAGAAAAAATAACTTTGCCGCTGGTAGTTTCAATAAAGTAATCTTTTGGTGAATCAAGTTCTGTTTCAATATGAACTTCGCCGGAAAAAGTTGCCAAATCAATAGCACCTTTCACTTGTTTGATTCTTATTTTGGAAGAGTTTGATTTGATTCTGATATCTCCTTCAATCCAATCCAGTGCGATATTGCCAATCGGCTGAGAAACTGTTACTGCTCCATAGATATATTCAGCATGGAATGAGCCTGATGAGTTTTTTATCTGAATTTCGCCCTCAAGTGAAGATATATCAATCTTGGTTTCCATTCCTGCGATTGAAATTGAGGTTTGCGGAGGTACAGA
>CAJVYT010000239.1 GCA_913009765.1 uncultured candidate division Zixibacteria bacterium | reverse complement strand
TTGGGGCGATGAATAAGTTGACGGATGTGGTGGTTTTAGGTTTGAGTGAAACAAATAAGCTTAAAATGAAATTGAAGAAGCTGGAAGGAAAGATAGACAAGAAGGTAGTATTACGCAATAAGAAGGGTCCTCTAGATCAATTACCTAAACATAAACGATCGACATATAGAGAAGTAATAGATTTAGTTTATGAATGCTCGCCAAATAAAGAATCCGCAAGGGTTTTGATAGGTAAAATATTGGTGAAATTAATTGGTGAAAGAAAATAGTATTCTATAAAGATTATAAGTCATCAAAGATATTTGGGATTGGCTCTCTCTTAATAGGGTGATGTTCAAATGCACTGGGATAATCTTTTAAAGGCACATCCTCAAGTACAATGGTAGGTGTATCGCGACATTCCAGTTTGAATAGCCAAATCCCCATTGGAGAACGTGTATCTTGGTAACGGAACTTGCGCAATAGACGAGCTCTCAGGAATTCTCTATTACCATTAAATCTGGAAGTCTTATCATATTCTGACAATGCAGCAGCAACGAGTAGGTCAACGTGGTTGCGCACAACAAATTCGTTGTCGACCTCTGTTGTAGAGAAGTATAGTTTAAACGAAGAAGAGTGCGTCTTCATGAAACTTGGCTGATGGACAATACGCGGGGTAAGGCAGGAGGTAACCAACAAGTAATCGCCCTTGCGCAACAATCCCTGATTAAGTATGTCCAAGAGTACATCTTTATCTTTCTCGCTGTATGTACCAGTGTAATCTAGAAAGTAAATAAATTTATTTAATTCTCTAATGCTACTCAATTGTTCTATACCAATAGGAAATTCGTATGGATTAATTAGTATATTAACGGTGTTAATTTTCGATAACGTAGAGGCAACTGGGCAATTTTTTGAAGATGCCGCAACATCTTCATCTCTCTCAAAAGACGTAATAAAAAATTTACTTTTGGTGACATCAAAAACGGCCAATAAATCCATTACATCATAAAGATCAGCACCGCCAAATGTAATGTAGGAGATTTGATCAGGCGGTCTAGTGTCTTTGTAAATCTCCCTAAAACACTGGTTTAATGACAAGCGTTTCTGGATTCTATAGGCAGATGAAGCAGATTCATGGTATATTTTTGACATAGTTAATAGAGTGAAGCTCTATTGGCCAATTTTTTTTATTAACTGTTCTTTTAAAAGATCTGATAGTTCAATAGGATCTTCTAAATGGAAGGCAGAGAGGGCAGAATCTAATTCTTTTTTGGACAGTTGAAATGCGATACCACTTATCAAGCAATCAGAAATAGCGGTAGCTAGTTCTTCATCATCAGCTGCAGAGAATCGCTCTAACTGTTTTGAGAAGTCAGATTGTGCGAAGGGAATTTCAACTACTAGACTAGTATCATCAGTTTCTCCTAGAACTGCATTGGACTCGTCGCTATCATCCCCAGTGTTTTTATCATCAGTCTCGTTTTGAGACGGCGGACTGTTAGTGGTTTTATTACTGGTGGATGTCTTTCCGTATATCCATTTAGGTAGCATATCGTCAGATATCCCACCGCCCGGAGATATCTTGTATACATCAGGACTTCCCTCAAAAACGGATCCCTCCAAAATATCTTTTCTCTTAGTAGTGTCCGAAGCAAATCTAGAGGATATATTGTAGTAAGATTTAATTATCTTTCTAAGATGTTGCTTTAGCCACGCGCTAACAATATGGTCTTGTAGGTACTGGCGCTTGTGTGTGTCCCAAGGGATTCCAATACTATGGCCAGTAATAAATAGGAGACCTCTGAAATACTTTACTCCTGGGCTATTTTTACCTAATCCAGAGGTACCAAAGCCAAAAACGTCTTTTAAATGGGGTTCAATTAATCTTCCGTTTCCATAAACGTCTATGCCCCAGTCGCTTTCTTTGTCTAAAGCCCGTCCAGTGGATTTCTGCGTAAGACCACAAACAAACCGGACGTTTAGCTGAACATTTCTTCCAGTGTCTAGAAAATTCCTAAAAGTATGGGTGTAGTCGTAGATTCTTGGGCGGGCACTTTCTGCTCCAGACCAATTAATGGACCTAGGTGAAGTAACGGGGACCCCATTTACTGAAATATTGATTTTTGGAGTTTCATCATCCCCCTTCAACAATGGACCATATACTTGACTAGCTTTTTTTATCAATTCATCAATATCAGATTGTGAGGGTGGATCAAATAATTTGTACAGATAAATTTCAGTACACCCAAAACCAATAGGTTCTGCTCGTCCATCTAGTGTCTCCCAGGAAGGTGTCTGTTCCCATTTCTCAGGAACCTCGCTAGTGGCAGAAAATTCATCAGAAGTACAGGAAACAACCTTAGCTCCATCCGTCAATCGGAATATGCCTTTTTTTGCTCCCATGCCAAACGAACCAATTACCGGTTTGCTAAAATCGTTATTGGTAGTTTCTCCGGGAATAAATACTTTATAAACCTCATTTTCATTCATACCACCAGCATTGTCTCTATAACGACCAATACTGTGATTAATATCGTAGGCCAGTTCTATATTCAATGAATTTTTCATACCTAGAGTTCGCCATTTATCTATAGAGTTATCAAACAATTCAAAATTGGCCTCAAAAAAAGATAGATCTCGACGAGCAGTAATTATCAGTTCCTTTGGCGGAAAATGCGGCTTTGGGACAGCCTGTATAGTCTGAGACGGTATCTCACTAAAAAATTTTCTAATATCCGAGTAAAATAAGACATCTTGATTAAATTTATCTACAAGTTCTTCGTCTGTATTGTGCTCCAGGAGTGTACGCTGTTCTGAGGTTGCCAAGGTTTTCCAATCTTTAGTAGTCATGTTTCCTCTCCTTGCTTAGATCTATAGTTTATTGCCGTAACAAGCACATGGCATAGCCTTAATCACACCCTTTCGCACTAGTGGCAGTAGCTCACTAGCATCACCTTTACAGGGAGTTAGAATCACATCACTACATCCAATGTTATTTAACTGATCCCTAAACCAGGTATATATTTTGGCCTGCCTACCTTCGCTAGGCCTAAGTTTTTTGGCGCCCCTTGCGTTCTTGGCCAACTGGCTTAGCGATAGTTTGCTATCTGAATCAAGTTCAGAAGCAAAGATCCCCGCAGCTTTCGGGTAACGATTATTAATAATTGATGCAGTCGTGGGCGTGAATCGGAGAATATCCAACGTTAATCTCCAATTAGTTTTGCCAAGTAATTCTTTGCATCGAGTAAGCAATTCAGGATAAGAATCTTTTTGTTGCCATATCACGGTAAGCCGTACCACAGGGTCCACGGCGCCAGAAAAAACAGTCCAGGCAAGACTTTCCAATAGCTCGTCAGTCGGGGAACCGTTTGGGGCCAGCCAAACCCGCACATCTTCTGGCATTAGGGAAATACCAGTTTGCACTTTTCCATGGAACTTAAGATAGGCGGGGTAGCGAATTTTTGTTAAGAAGAAGGGTGTAACTTTAGCCGAAGAACAGGCATCGATTATGTACTGTACCATTGAGCCATTGTTATTGTTGTCTACAAACCATTCATCATATTCGACCAGCCCGCTTGTTTCCCCGAAATTAATAGGCCATCGATACTCGATCCACTTGTCCAGTAGCTCTTGCTTAAGGTCTTCCCAATTCAAAGAAACATCCATTCCGTCTGTGTAAGGCATGTTTAGATAACAATAGGGGCAACCTACTGGGCAGAACCCCACAGCGACAGATGCCTTCATGAATCCCTTCAAAATGGTACCGTTTTTTTTCCGGGACATAACATGTGTCCACTCCCCGCACGTAGTGCCCTGTCCTCCTGTAAATGGCGATATAAATTTTGGCTTACCCTTGCCACCTCGTCGTGTCAGGAAGAGGCTTTGTCGTTTTACTGTAAACGG
This sequence comes from uncultured candidate division Zixibacteria bacterium, assembly GCA_913009765.1. The sequence continues at coordinate 2,899 of CAJVYT010000239.1, read as the reverse complement.
ATCTGCAGATTGATCAAAATACTCTCTGAAAAGACCGATGGCATTCCCAACCGTTTCGTTGTGACCTTTTTGTTGAACGATTCTGAAGTCGGCCACATGTTTAGCATATGTACTGACGAGCCGATCTGCAGCCTTGAGTTCTTGTTCGTTGTGTACTGCTATCATTACTAGTGGCATTTCTCTTCCCCACCTAGCCCGGTTGGAAAGCAGCATCGAAGCTCTTTCTGACATATTAGGGTTACATAATAATGGCCCAGCAATGGTGACGAGTTTAATCTTTGCCAGATTATCTCTAGATATGTAGGCGGAATTTTCGCTATCTATCCTTACTGCTTCCATTGGCGCTCTCTTTCAGAAAAACTTAGTATACGAACAACTCGACCTTCATTTTCTGAGACAACATACGCCCAGCTACGCGGTAGTTTAGAGATAATTTCAGCGATATCTGAAAAGGAATGAGACCCTCTCACTTTACGAGATAGTTGACGCGCTACCAATCCTCGATCATCACCGACTTGAAATACTATTTTCGTGGCAGTATTCGAGAAAGCAATGGGGGAGAAGTCATCAGGTTGTTGTGAAGCAAGGATAAGTCCTAAACCAAACTTTCTTCCTTCTCTTAGTAGTTTTTCTACTGGAGAGTCTTGGTCAAAGGAAAGCTTATGCGCTTCGTCTAGTACTATAAATGCTCGCAAAGGACCAGGGCCCAAGGAGTCAACAAATCCAATAAAATTCCATAGCAAAAATTCAGTTACTGCTCGCTCTAGTGAATGTTCAAGGCCTTTTAGTTGAACTATGAAACAGTGCCCACCGGATTGAAGAATATCAAACCAATTGATCATTTCTCCTTCTGGTCTAAAGGTATTAAATACAAAAAGGGTTGAGATATGGGATGCAACAGAGGAGGCTTGATTGCGACCAGGGTTGTCTGGGTCGATAGAGTAATCAATTAGTTTTTTCTGTACAGCCGAAAATGAGGGTAAGTCAAGAGTCCAGGTATCAGGAGTTTCTGCAACTATTCCGGCATCAGTAAATACTTCTAAAATAGCTTGTCTAAGAACAGCATGTTGTTGAATTCCGATTCGTGAATAGACTCTTGAAAATGTATCGGCAATGCGCTGGGCTACGTTAATAGGCCCATGCATATCAAAAGGGAAAATTTGCAAAGGATTTATTGCGATCCCATCTCTGGAGGCCTGAATCTCGATTGGGCTGGCATGTTCAGAGAAAATCGGGTCTAAGGATTCGGCAGAGAATCCTTGTCCGTAGTCAAAGACAATGGAAGGAACATTGGCTTGAGCTAATTCAGCCAAGATACACGAGGTTGTATAGGTTTTTCCGGTTCCACTTTCTCCTAAAATAAGGATATGAGGGTTGTGTGAGCCACCATTCGGATAGGGGTTCCAATACTCGGTTTGATTTGTATCGGCATTGATGCCTAACGGTATCGGATTAGTATCGGTAGGTTCAAGTGAGTCTAGATGAGCTGTTTGCAATGAGCTCAGCATATTCATTGTTGTTTCGCTTACCTCGTTAGATAAGTCGCTGCCTGCAGTTGTTGAAGCACCGTAGGTGCCCATCGTTATATGAGCAGAGACCGCAGATACTTGAGCAGGGGAAACCCCCATAACAGAGGCAATAGATTGTCTATCTTGGCCTTGCTCCAACATAGTTATGATTTCATTCCGACGATTTGCACTGAGCTTTTTTGCCATGGCGATGTTCTATAGATGCTAGTTTCTGTTCGATCAGGTCGTTAATAACTGCCGTTCTATCTTCAATGAGGCCGTTTGATTCAAATGACCGAAATTTATTCCAACTATCCCGGTTTATACGTAGAGTAACTGAAATTCGGTCCGTTACTTTGCTTCCCTTTGGTCTACCCACCTGTCGTTTCGGCATATTCTTCCAGGCCTTACGGGCAGCAAGACTGTAATTAGTGACTGCGTTTTTTGGTATCCAGATAGACTCATTTGATGAATTCAGTTCGATCAAAAGGCCTTTATTGTTTGCCTTACGAACAATGCCCCTCTGGCCAGCTAAATCCTTATGTTTGACTCTAACTTTATCACCGATTCTTGCTACCATAACTAAGAATATAAATTTGTTGACATCAATGGATGTTAGCCAATAGACTAATAAATTGCAATAAATAAATTAGAGTAAGAATATGTTAATAAATACGTGTTTTGGTGGTGTTTTGCACTTAAATGTAGGGAGGTAGTAATGCCAATCTGGAAAATTACAGAAGATGGTCCAGAAAAAGTAGAAGAAATACAACCTGCAAAAGAGCAAATACTAGAATCACACCTTGAAGACTGGATAGAGAAGGATGTGTCTATTTTAGGCGAGCCGCTACTTATTATTGGCAGGCAAGTAACTATAGAAGATGTAAAAGATAGATTGGATTTACTTGCATTAGATCCACAAGGTAATGCCGTTATTATTGAGCTGAAGAGAGGGAAGCTTAAAGATCCTGTTGATATGCAAGGGGCCAGGTATGCTAGTTATATTTCAAGCTGGAAATTCGAAGATTTTGAGAAGCAGGCTAATTTGTATAACTCTGGTAAGAAAGATTTTAACTTTAACTCGGTGTATGAGCGATTTTGTCAGGAATCAAGCGTAGATGAAATTCCTGATATCAACCAGGATCAGCGAGTTATATTGCTTGGTAGTGAGATAAAAGACAAATTGGGCAGTGTGGCGCTATGGTTGAGAGAACATGGCGTAGATATAAAAGTAATTGAGATAGAAACATATAAAGAAAAGGGTAATATTCTTTTGCAGCCAAAGACTATCGTTCCATTGAGTGTGAGTCGTTTTGAGAGCGTAGGAAAAGGTGTTGTATCAAGTGGTACTAAATTGTGGTTATCTGATGGAAAGAAGTGGCATCTTGATA
>CAJVYT010000238.1 GCA_913009765.1 uncultured candidate division Zixibacteria bacterium | reverse complement strand
GGGCTATACCAATCCATTTTCTTTGTGTTTTGTCGCTATGGTCTCAGCCAAATTCTCAAGGGCTTTAAAATCAGCCTTAGAAGGTAAGCCTTTGACGAGAACAGGTTCTATAACCTCTGCTTTAAGGTTAGATAGCATCCCCGACAGGATTTCTACAGTCCTGCCGCCCCACCCGTAGGAACCGATAATTGACAGGAACCTGGCTTTAGGACGTAATGCATTAGTCAGAAAAGCAGCATTAACGGCGTAGGGATGGGGACCTGCAAGAACCGTTGGGGTCCCAATAACTATAGTCCCTGCGTCAACGAGAGCCATTGCCAGCTTCCCTGTGTCTGTCACGGCCAGATTGAATTGTTCGACAGCAACGCCTTTCTCTACCAGTGATGAAACAAAAAAATCCACCATCAGCTTTGTACTGTTATGCATTGAAATATAAGGTAACACTACGAGGTTCTTCGATGGTGCCTCTATCCACTCTTTATGGGCATCAAGGATAAAGGCCGGGCGAGGATAAACAGGCCCGTGACTTGGGGCTATGATAGCCATCTCGAAAGCTGCGAGTTTTTCCAGGTTTTTTTTGATCATGGTTCGGAAGGGCATCATGATCTCGGCATAGTAACGTTTGGCTGCCTCGTAAACACGCCCTTCATCTGAAACAAACAGACTGGTTGTTGCAATATGGGAACCAAAGAAATCACAGCTGAACAGAATTTTGTCTTCTTCCAGGTAAGCCACCATCGTCTCAGGCCAGTGTACCCACGGAGTGTAGATGAATTTCAGCGTCTTGTCCCCGAGCGAGATTGTTTCGCCGTCACTGACAGTAATAAAGGATTCCTCGGGTATATGCAAAAACTCCATAAGCAACCCTTTTGCCATGGGACTGGAAATCAGTTTTGCATCAGGGTATCTGGAGAGCACAAGAGGAATGCTGCCTGAATGGTCCTGTTCAGAATGAAGCGAAACTATGTAATCGAGCTTGGAGACATTTTCAAGCTGTGTCAGCAGTTCATCAACCATGGATGGATCAACCGTATCAATTAAAACAGTCTTCTCACTGCCTTCAATAAGATAGGCATTGTAACTTGTTCCGTCCGGCAGAGGGATGAGAGAGTCGAAGAGGCGCCTGTCCCAATCCACAGAACCCATCCAGTAAATGTTATCTTTAATTTTTCTTGGTTTCATCCGTCCCTCCATAGGGTTTTCCTGAATCAGAACATTAGATAATCTCAGTCATTATATCAATTTGATTAGTAATGCGCAAGTAGTCCTCTGGTTTTTATAATTATCACCGATTTTCACGAAGCAACACCCGTTTTCCAATGTTGGATATAATTGTATGAGAAATCCCTGTAGCAGTAACGTTAGGGTATCAAAAATCCCAATAAAGCAGGATAGTTCAAGAAAAAGATAAGATTCTGAAAGAAAAGGGTCATGGTAATCCTTTAAGATGTATATTAGAAGAACAAGCTATTGCAAAGAGGAGGATTTTATGGACAAGAACGGGATATTTGCACTAATCAACGAAAATCAGGCCTGTCATCTTGCCACGTCCGAGAATAACGTTCCCCATGTACGTGGCATTCTGGTATACCGGGCTGATGACAACGGCATAATTTTCCATACCGGAAAGTTCAAGGACCTGTACAGGCAGTTGCGCGCGAATCCGCAAGTGGAACTCTGCTTTAACAATCAGGACATGCAGAATCTCATCCAGGTTCGGGTGAGCGGCGAAGTGGAACAGGTAGAGGATATGGCGCTGAAGCAGGAAATCGTATCGAAACGTGATTTCCTGAAGCCGTGGATTGAAGCACAGGGGTATGACGGCCTGGCGGTCTTCAGGCTGAAAAAGGGCAGGGCTACGGTCTGGACAATGGCCACAAACTTTGCACCCAATACCTATATTGATCTTTGATCACAACTAAGGAGCCTCTTGCGGAACTCTTGTGCTAACTTTAAGGAGGCTCTAATGCCTCACTCAAAAACAACCTGATGCGCGTATCGATGCGTGCCTGCAAAATATTAGACCGGCAATAGAATACCCGAACCAAGGATAAAAAGGTTGTTGGAATCAATATGATAGCTGGGTTGGGCGCCTCTTATTCTATTCTGTCGTGCCAATAATTTGGTTTTTTATTCAACCGATTGATTTTTTACGAATCTTTCTAAAAACATCTTCGCCTGGAATTGTCTTAACTTTTCCTGTCCTTATATCTTCAACTCTCTTCTCTGCTTCTTTAACCCATAATTTATCAATCTCTTTATCTGGTGGATTAAGGCTTTCAAGTAGTTTATTCACCAGTAATGTCCTGACCTCCACAGGCAGAGAGATCGCTTCAGAAATAAGTTCATCTGTTTTTATCATAGCCACTCCTTTTTACAATGATAATATCATAATTCTAAAACAAAATCAACACACGTAAAACGCAAAAATTAAAGCACAGATGCAATTCCAGTCAGCAATAACACCAATACACCTAAAACGAAATTTACCTTTACTAAATTCAGGGATAATTTTTGTAAAGATGCTTTTTTATTTGTGGATCCGGTTCTTCCAATCCTCGGAGTTAGCACCAAACCTCTATAAAAGTGAACAGCAACCATTACTAAAACTGTAATGTGCTTTAATGTCAAAACCAAAGTCCAATTATTTCCAAAGAGCTCAAGCCCGGAAAAATTTTTATTGAATATTGTTAATACAATCCCTGTAACAATTAAAAGAATTATACTATAGTTTGCTAAAGGAGTAAATCTTTTAGAAATTTCTCCCATTAGTTTCCCGCTTTCTGCACCCAAAACCTGCTTTGACGATGGTATGGCAATAAAAAGTATAAAGGTAATTCCTCCAATCCATATAACCGTCGCTAAGAGATGCAACCAATAAGATATCGCCAATAGTAGCTCTATCATTATTATCCTCCGTAAAAAGTTGGTTTATAGACCGGGGAAGCAGATTGTATTTGAGCAACCTGCTTCCCCTGAGCAAGGATTTGCCTATTTTGTCTTTATAGGCGGAAGGCAGCCACAGCCACATGAGCTTTTTGTCTCGCTTTTGATTTGAATTTTCTTTTCTTCAGGCTGTTTTTTTGTTTCCTTTGCCATTATTATCACCTCCTTTCTGTTTAAGTTAATGCGTAGTTACTTATATATATTGGTAAAAAATAACCTTATTTTGATTTTGCTTTGTGTATTTTCCCCATGCTCACTTGTCTACCCAAACATCCACAGGTACAAATTCGATTAAGTCTTTGCCGGCATTCTTCCAGGGTCTCCCGGTTTAAAGAGTAATATATCCAATACCCTTCTCTTTTATCTTTCACAAGACCTGCAGCTTTGAGTACCCGCAAGTGTTGTGACACTGCCGACTGCGTTATCCCTAAAGCAGCGGCTAAGGCATTAACGCTCATAGCTTCTTTTTTAAGATGCTCGATGATCTCTATTCTTTTATCTACTGAAAGTATTTTAAATAGTTCTGCTGCTTCTTTCATAACGCACACATCCTTATAAGTAACTACTTAATAACTAATATACTGTATTGCGATAAGATTGTCAAGTATTTCGCGAAAAGTTTCATTGGGGTTATCGCCTAATTGGGAAAGTTCAGGTGAAAAATGTTGAATTAAAAATATAGAAGAAGTATTCTTATAAATTTGGTGGTCTCAGTTACCTGGGACGTGACATAGTGTTATCAGAATTATTTATTGTGAAAAGCTATGCGCAACTTTATAGAAGCCTCCTTTAATTTTTTATCGAGTGTCCAGAGCGGAATTTCTGTTATTAGAGCCGACGCAAGCAAATGCATATCGATGTAACCTAACCCCTTGCCCATAAGTCGATAATGCTCTATAAACTGCATAACTTCTCCGTATTCTGCCTGAATCGCCATAGGAAGCGCTTGTGTTGAGCGATAATAATAATTCCCGACTGGCGACAATTAGAAATCCCGAAAATCAGTAAAAGGGAATAAACTATTTACGTCTTAATAAAGGAGGCGTAAATGGTAACAGATCAACAGGTAAGGAGATTATTTATGCTCAACGAGAAGGGAAAAAGCAGAACCATAGCAGCAGCGAAAGCAGGAATGGACGCCAAAACTGCCCGGAAATACTTAAGAGACGGGAAGTTACCAAGCCAGATCAAGTCCACGCATGACTGGAAGACACGAAAAGATCCATTTGAGGAGGACTGGCCGGCAATACTTGAAATGCTGGATATCAACCCCGGCCTTGAGGGCAAAACGATATTTGAATACCTTCAAAACGCAACTCCAGGGCAGTATCAGGACAATCAGCTTCGCACGCTTCAGCGCAAGCTGAAATATTGGCGAGCTACAGAGGGTCCGGCAAAAGAAGTGTATTTTGCGCAGAAGCACTATCCTGGGGAGTTGTGTGCATCGGATTTCACCCACATGAGCAGTCTTGGCATAACAATTCGCGGAGAGATGTTTAAGCATCTGGTATATCATTTTGTACTGACCTACTCAAACTGGGAGACATTTACCATATGCAATTCAGAGAGTTTTGAAAGTTTAAGCGCGGGGCTGCAGAATGCGTTATGGGAAGTGGGAAGAGTTCCGGCCCGGCACCGATCAGACCGTATGAGTGCAGCCGTGAATAAGGATTGCAATCCCGAAACTTTTACTCGCAACTACCGGTCACTACTGCGTCATTATGGAATAACACCTGAAAGGACAAACGTAAGAGCCGCTCACGAAAATGGAGATGTAGAAACATCACACCGGCACTTTAAAAGGGCGGTATCCCAGGCACTCATGCTGCGGGGCAGCAAGGAATTTCACAGCATAGCTGAATATGAGCAATTCTTACGCAGAATAGCCGGGCAGCTCAATGCGGGACGCAGTGAGCGGTTCGCAGAGGAATTGAGTGTACTCAGAATGCTACCCGCCAGACGTTTCAATGATCACAAAATAATAGACAATATCAAAGTTGGCAAAAGCAGCACCATACATCTGCAGCATAACACCTATTCTGTTCACAGCCGTCTTATCGGGGAGAAAGTACAGGCAAGGATATATGTAGATTATATAGAGATCTGGTATGCACAGAAGCAGGTTGAGCGAATTAAGCGGTTGTCAGGTGAAAGCAAACACCGGATTAACTACCGGCATATCATAGACTGGCTGGTACGCAAACCCGGTGCATTTGAGAATTATCGATATAAAGAAGATTTGTTCCCGTCAAGCTGGTTTCGGATGGCATATGACTGGCTGCGTTCAAATATGACGTTACAGGCCAACAGGCAGTATGTAAGAATCCTGTATTGTGCGGCAAAAGAAGGGCAGAGTGTGACAGAAAACGCTATCCGGTATTTGCTGGAGCAAGACAAAGAGATCACAGCATTAAACGTACAGCATCTCATTGGCCGGCAAAACAGTATTCCTTTAGCAACAGACGTCGTTGTAGAAACCAACAGTCTTGAATCCTACGACGCGCTTCTTGAGGAGGTGACCTGTTATGGCTAAGAAACAAGAGGTTGAATTAAATAGCTGTTTGATGGAGCTCAACCTGACAACAGCCCATAAACGATATACTGAGCTGGCAGAACAGGCAGAGTCGGAATCACTCAGTTATCAGGCATTTTTACTGAGCGTGCTTGAAGCAGAGTGCCAAACAAGGCGCATACGACGTATAGATCGGAGATTACGCGAATCACGGCTGCCTCTTGAGAAGAATCTTGAAACATTTGAACTGAAGCGACTGCCACAAAAAGTAAACCGTCAAATTAAAACACTTATGATGGGGGACTTCATTAATCACAACGAAAATGTGCTGATCTTCGGCAATCCCGGCAGCGGCAAAACACATCTGGTATGCGCACTGGGACAGGAATTGATCAGACAGGATAAACGAATTTACTTCAGTACGTGTGCTTTACTGCTGCAGGAACTTCTTCTGGCCAAAAAGGACCTGCACCTTCCAAGGCTCCTGAAGAAACTCAGCCGCTTTGATGCAATAATCATTGATGATATTGGTTATGTACAGCAGGAAAAGGAAGAAATGGAGGTTCTCTTTACCCTCCTGGCTGAACGATATGAGCAGGGCAGTGTCATGATTACATCAAATCTGCCCTTTTCAAAATGGGAAAAAATATTCAAAGATCCCATGATGACAGCTGCGGCTGTCGACCGGATCGTGCATCACAGCGTAATTCTGGAACTCAATATTCCAAGTTATCGAATAATTACCGCTAAAAATCGAAAATTGAAGGAGGCAAGCTGATTATTCACTAACGACATTTAGGGATTTCTAATTGTCGTTGCTCGGGAATTATACTTGACGTTTTACACGCTTGAAAGAGAGAAAGTATCTCGGATCTGTTTTTGAGATTCCCGCAAGCGAATTCGCCGACAATAAAGGGATGACAAACAACATCTCCATCATTCAGTAATCTTCCAAGCTCTGCATCTCCCTCCCGCAAGTGGGTGTTAATGCATTAGCCACGCCTCCTGCTGTCTGTCCTCAGCATACTGGATTCCAGGTAAACAAGTTATGTGCTGTCAAGATGGGTTAGCGATAGCAGTTCAACAAGAATGCCTTAAAGGAAAGAGATATTCACGCTGTATTTGAAAAAACCGCCGTGCTATTTGCGGTCAGGTTGCACAAATTGTCAAGAAAAACAGTTCTTAAATGTAAAAAACGTATGGGCTATACCAATCCATTTTCTTTGTGTTTTGTCGCTATGGTCTCAGCCAAATTCTCAAGGGCTTTAAAATCAGCCTTAGAAGGTAAGCCTTTGACGAGAACAGGTTCTATAACCTCTGCTTTAAGG
>CAJVYT010000237.1 GCA_913009765.1 uncultured candidate division Zixibacteria bacterium | reverse complement strand
AAGGCTCAAGAATTTTGCGTAGCTTTTCAGGATTGGCTGATATTTCTTTATGTACACAGGTATTCCCATGGTAATCCAGTATGCATACGTAAAGCATTCTGGCATGAAGATCGATACCACAGTAGTAGGGATGCGTGTTATTGTAAAAGTTCATTGGGCTTTCTCCGTTTGGTTTGGTGACCTTACAGTTTAGCTCAGCGCTAATCTGTAGGGGGAGGCTCAATGAGTATCAAGGCGCTCGTTCGGACGTTCACTTCGCTACGCTTCGTTCACGCCGCACAGCTTTGTCGTTATGCCTATAAAAAACCGGCAATCAGTTGTAGCTTTATTATGTAGCTTTATTATTGACGAATAGCCCATCAAGACGTATTATTAACATATAAGTATACGTCAAGAGGTTCGCGTCATGCAGACAAAATTAACGCTTCGATTAGAAAATGCACTTATTCAACAAGCAAAAAGATATGCAAAACAACATGATAAGTCTCTTTCTCAGGTTGTGTCTGACTATTTTCAAATATTGACACGGAAAGGCAAAATAGCAGAAGCACCCCCTATTACCCGATCATTAATAGGGATACTAGAATCTAGTAATATTGAGGAAGATGATTATAAGAAGCACTTAGAGGAAAAATATCTTTGAGAATCTTATTTGATACAAACATTATTCTCGATGTTTTGCTAAACAGAAAAGAATTTGTTGAGACCTCTGCAAATCTTGTTGGTATGGTTGAAAATAATAACCTTGATGGTTATTTGTGTGCAACCACAATTACCACCCTGGATTATCTCATATCAAAAGCAATAAACAGAAAACAAGCAAAAATTGAGATACAAAAATTATTAACTCTTTTTAAAATTGCTGATGTCAATTCAATCGTTCTAAAATTATCGATAAATTCAGACTTCGATGATTTTGAAGATGCTGTTCAATACTATTCGGGTGAACATTGTGAAGTTGAAGGTCTTGTAACCAGAAATACAAAAGATTACAAGAATACCGATCTTCCTATTTATACTCCTGATGAGTTGTGGGGAATAATTAAAATTAATCAACATGGCAAGGCATAACAAATTTTGTTAGTTGCTGAAATATTGGCATAACAATCACATGCACTCGGACAAAATAAAGCTGCGCCGCTACGCTCTGCATCTTTATTTTGCCGGTGATGCGAGACGTTGAGGCTGTAGAAAAACCCAATAAACAGCCTGTAAGGTGATAAAATCAAGCGCATCAAAAAGGAGGGTCATTGATGCCAAAGTTCATCCCCTACGACCATAATCAAAGTGCTATGGTTGTGATCAATTACCAGGATCAATTACAGCCTGGTAGCTTCGAACATGCGATCCATCATCTTATCGAGAACAAACTGGATCTTTCCGTTTTTTATCCTTCATATAAAAATGAAAGCAATGGCCGCCCTGCTTATGCCCCGGCAGTATTATTAAAGATAATTCTGTTTTCCTATTCCAAAGGCATTACCTCAAGCCGGGAAATGCAATGGTGTTGTGAGACAAATATAATTTTTAAAGCCCTGTCCTGTGATACCGTTCCCCACTACACAACGCTTGCAGGATTTGTTAGCAGCAAGGGTAAAGAGATAGAGGCTTTGTTTGAACAGGTATTACTGATCTGTTCTGAAGAAGGGTTGCTCGGCAACGAACTGTTTGCCATTGATGGCTGTAAGATGCCCTCAGATGCGGCAAAGGAATGGTCAGGAACCTTCAAGGAGCTGGCACAAAAGCGCGACAAGATAAGACGTCAGATTCATTACCATGTTACCGAGCAGAAGAAGCAGGATAAAAATGAATCCTCGTATGATGAACGTCAACGTCGAACAGAACAAAGCATAGAAACGCTGAATAAAGCCAGTGATAAAATAGATCAATTCCTAAAGCACAACAGCCCACGGATGGGCGCGGGAAAAAGAAAAAAGGAAGTAAAGAGTAACATTACCGACAATGAAAGTGCCAAGATGACGACCAGCAAAGGTACGATTCAGGGATTTAACGGTGTTGCAGCCGTCGATAAAAAGCATCAGGTTATTGTTGATGCCCAGGCCTTTGGTGCAGGGCAGGAGCAGCATACCTTGCAGCCGGTATTAAAGAGTATTCAGAAACGGTTTAAGCAGTTGGGTATCAACGAGGATATTTATTCAGCGGGGACAGTCATAACGGCCGATACCGGTTTTGCCAATGAAGCCAATATGAAGTACCTGCATGAGAATGAAATCAATGCGTATATCCCAGACAATAAGTTCCGCTCACGCGATCCAAAGTTCAAAGAGCAGAAAACAAAATACGGGAAACGCAAACAGTATAATCAGAAATCAAAACGAATACCCTCAAGTGAGTTTGAACTGGATGCGGTGAATAAGACCTGTACCTGCCCGTCTGGTTTTAGTATGTGGTTAAAGCGAGAAGGCAGAGATGTGCATAATCATCATAAGCTGTTTTTTGAAGGCAGAATAAGCAAGTGCCGAGCATGTAAAATAAAAACCCATTGCATGAGGAACCCTTCATCAGCTGATACAAGAAAGGGGCATGGGCGACAGGTATCTTTCATACTCGAAAAAGGCAAGAGAGATGCAAACTATACCGACTGGATGAAGGGCCGTGTTGACAGCCAAAAAGGCAAACAGATATACAGCCATAGAATGTCTGTTGTTGAACCTGTCTTTGGAAACATAGGCACAAACAAACGACTTAATCGATTTAGCTTACGCGGTAAAAAGAAAGTCCAGGGTCAGTGGCAACTGTATTGCCTGATTCATAACATAGAGAAGTTAAATCATTATGGAAGGATGGCTGCATGACTGAGAGATACAGTGTGGCATTGAGAATGCAGACTGTAATGCTCTATGTTATGGTTTAGAGTAGATAGCCAGTAAGGAAACGAAATGACTAAAATCAGAAAAGGCTGTGTTGGATTGGTTAGAGAATTCAAAAAACTAGACGTTCACACAGACCGTTCTGGAAACAGGGTTTTTCTACAGCCTCGTTAGAACAACAAAATAGAATAAAGAAAATGGATATACTCACCGACAAACAGAATGCTGCATATAACTCATTCTATGAATCAACACATGAGAATGAGTTCCTGGATAGAAAAACTGAAATACTAGTTGGTTTATCTGCCGCCATTGCTATGAATTGTCAACCTTGTACAAATTACTACCTCATAAAAGCAAAGAAAGCTGGTATTCTTAAAGGCGAAATAAATGAAGTTCTAGCTAAAGTTATGGCTGTTTCTGCAGGTCAAAAGAAACTTCAAACACAAGAAGTATTAACTGAATTTGAACTAAATTTAAGTGAATTTGAATAAATGTTCTAACACATATGAGCCGTAATCCTGTCAACAGGCATTAGTATTTATTTCGGTTAAGTGATTAACCAAAAATAAATCAATGAGCAAAATCGGCTACTTCATCTGTCAATGTAGCTGTTAAGTCAGTCGCTTACAGCAAACACACACGAGGGTCTCTACCTACTGCGGTCTCACCACAGCCTGTAATTTTTGTTTATCCATAAACGTTTACAGGGCCACTAGACATTCATCGGTTAACCTGGTTCTGGCGCTATTCAAAGAGGCGGGTTTAAGCAAGCATTGCCTACCCAGTTAGTTTCAGGCTCAGTTCAGGTGTAAACGACTTTGTTCATTGCATTAATGCACGCCAATGGGGTGTCTAATCAAAACGACTGGCTCAGGTCATGAGATGTAAAAGCCGATGGTTGAAATGGCTTATAGCCAATTGTGCATCATGCTTTAAAGACATTCGACCTGCTTAATTAAAAGCGTTGTCCAGTTAGGTGTCCAGCTCACCCCATTGCGTGACTAACCCTTTAAGAAGCGTGTTTCATCGAATACCGTCTCATTTTTCAGCATGAAATAAACGCAGCGGCCTAGTTTATGAGCCAATGCAGAAAGTGCTTTAGCCTTGCTCATCCTTTTTTGCAGTTTCAATAAGTATTTCTGCGCTTTTTTGTTGCCACGCAAATACAGAACAGCGGCTTCAGAGAATGCCCACTTCAGATGGGCGTTACCAATCTTGTTACCTTGTGTCCCATAGGTCTTGCCAGCTGATTCTGCTTTGCATTTAACTAGCCTGGCATAAGAAGCAAATTTCTGTACAGACTCAAACCGTTCGATCTCGCCGATTTCATAGATGATGGTGAGTGCCAGAATAGGGCCGATACCCCAGACACTTTTTAAGAGATGAAAATGGCTGGGCTTGTGTTGTTTGGCCTGCTGCTGGATATACCATTCCACTTTGCTTAGCTGCTCTGCATAGCAGTCCAGGATAACCATATCTAAATCTATATTTTTTTGTACAGACCGTTCAGGAAAAGTTGATTTCAGTTGTTCACGGGCTTCTTTGTTCTTCAGGTTGACTTTATTGGGCGGCAGATTGTACTGGCTGGTGGTATTTGCCACATGGGCTTTCAGATCAGCCCCATGCCGTACGATTTTCATGCGTCGTCGCAGCAAATCCCGGGTCGCCCGCATCTTCCTTGGGTAGACGTAGGCCACTGGGAAATTACCGCCACGAATCAGATTGGCAATCTTAAATGAGTCGATACGATCATTTTTCGCTTTGCCGCCATGAATGGCTTTCATGTACAGGGCATGGCCGAGGATGAAGTCAATACCTGCATCATCACAGAAGTCAGCGACCCAGTACCAGCAGTGCATACACTCGACACCCACCACGATATTACCTATGTAAGGCTCAAGAATTTTGCGTAGCTTTTCAGGATTGGCTGATATTTCTTTATGTACACAGGTATTCCCATGGTAATCCAGTATGCATACGTAAAGCATTCTGGCATGAAGATCGATACCACAGTAGTAAGGGTGTGTGTTATTGTAAAAGTTCATTGGGCTTTCTCCGTTTGGTTTGGTGACCTTACAGTTTAGCTCAGCGCTAATCTGTAGGGGGAGGCTCAATGAGTATCAAGGCGCTGCACCTGACCGCTATTCCGCTGCGCTTCATAGCGACAGGTGAGCTAAGGCGTTAGATTTTCACAAGGAGATATTGCGTCCCAATGAAGCATGGAATCGTTGTTTGCCCAACCGTCGCAGTCGAAGGAAAATATTTCAATTTCGATTGCACCTTGGATGCGAAAGAAATGCGCCGGCACTTGCTGTATTGGGACGAGATAGCCTATGCATATGCTAACGAAATGGGAAAACCTAATTTCGAACACCTACTTGACCTAAGCTACTTACGTGATGTTGGAGTTCTTTCGCTCCAAGACATAAGAATCACAACTGATGAAATTGGAAAGCCTGGTCTCCCCAGCCCAGTTGAAATGAAAAAGGCAAAGGCGCTAATTTCTTTCGATAAACCTACACCGGATAATCCTTCTGGCGGCATACTACTTGGAACCCCATTATCAGTTTGGCCAGAATTAAATCATTTAGCACAAGTAAAAGCGGCATCAATACTCCAAGCCAAGGGAGCTGGTACATGGACTATTTCGCAATCATGTAACAACCTAGATTTGCCATTTGGTGATAATCCAAATGCTAAATTGTTCGAGGCTAATTTATATGCCTGCCTTCCAGTGCCAGATGAAGGAACGCCACTAAATGAAATTCTCGAATTCAAAGAAAAAAGAAGGT
This sequence comes from uncultured candidate division Zixibacteria bacterium, assembly GCA_913009765.1. The sequence continues at coordinate 1,169 of CAJVYT010000237.1, read as the reverse complement.
CACAGCTAATAAGATTTAGGCATGCTATAGATGATTTGTATCTAAAAATGCTCTCGTCGCCTGATCAACAAAGAGAGCTAAGAAAAGCATCAGAAGAAATAGATATAGCCCTTGTTGAATTATCCAGATGTTTAAATGAAAGCAATATGAAAACGTTCTTTACATCTCTAAGCTTATATTTAAATATCCAAGACAGTAAATTTTTCACTACTCTTCTTGGTATATATGGCGCTACTAAAGCAGGGTTTCCGCTTGAGATAGGGGCTGCACTCGGTCTTGGTGTTAATACAGCGTTAACATTCGCAACAAGGTGCATTGAAAAACCTGTTTCAGTCCCAAATGAACTCCAGGACTTTATGTATTTGTATGAGGCTCGTGAGTTTTGGCCTGGCAAATAGAAAATCTAACAACCAAATCAAGCCGACGCAAAAACACGCGCGGCTTATTTAAACGTTAGTGCTAAATAAATATGATCACAGAAAATCTAATTAAAAAATATTTGATCTATCTTTACGATGACTATACTTTAGAGTATGGCGATTCACTGCTAAACCTTAATAAAAGTGGCGAGTTGACTCTTGGAACAGAGTTTGCTGATGAAAACCCTAAAGCCATAATACATTTAGAAAAAAATATGATCAGAAACCTAACTCCTGTATTAGCAAAAGAGCTAGAGATAAGGGGCTACGCGAAAACAGATAATTTGTCAGTCTATCTTACAAAAGAAGGAATCATTGAAGCAAAGAGGCTTAAGACTCCACTTATAAGTTTTATAAAACTTCATTGGAAATGGTTTGTTGTAACTACGTTGGCTTTTGTTACGGCTATTGTTGCTATTATAAGGTTAATAAACTGCTAAATAGCACTAACAAAACGTTCGAGTTCGCGCATAAAAAACATGCGCTGGGACTTCCGCTGGCCACATTACAGGACATGGGAATCGTTCCATCTCTGAGTCGGCCATCAGTGAGTGATGATAACCCGTATTCAGAAAGCCTGTTCCGCACCTTGAAATACATACCGGCCTATCCATCTAAGCCATTCGTTAGCCTGCAGGAAGCGCGACAGTGGGTGCATCGTTTTGTTCAGTGGTACAACGATGAACATCGTCACAGTGGCATTCAATATGTCACCCCAAACCAACGACATGCAGGCCTTGATACAGATCT
>CAJVYT010000236.1 GCA_913009765.1 uncultured candidate division Zixibacteria bacterium | reverse complement strand
GGTGAGATCGGGGTACTAAGACAGATAGCGACACGACGCTCTACCGAGTTACGATTAGTAAGATGTGTAGTTTGCCAGCCCTCAAGAGTTCTACACTCTTTCCCTACTTTTTTTTTTTAATGATACGGCGACCACCGAGATCTACACTCTTTCCCTACACGACGCTCTTCCGATCTCCTATTATTTTTATTATATTCTTTCCTCTTATCTATCAATTTTACAATTCGTATATCTCAGCAATTGGCGGTTCATTTTTCTATGATGATTATAAACTGATGACAGCCATATGGACTGTTTTTTTCTCAATATTAGTGTTTGGCGGAATTATTTTGTTTCGGAAATATAAGCATATCTTCCATTCGAAAATTTGCTATTTATTGCCAATTGTGATTATTTCGCTGGTCTGTTTTGCTAATATCAGTGATTATCTCTTTTGGGCTGAAAGACCGACATTTACAGCACGTGATAATTCTGTGGATTTAGGTTTTATTCTCTCAAAAAATGCAGTTGTCTCCGGTCCATATGCCGGTTCGCTTACAGCTGAAAATAAAATCGGAACAATTATTCACATGTTTGGTGTAACAAAAGCAGACCCTGAATTTTTTAAAAATAATCCTATTACCCACTTATTGTTAGATAATGGGAATGAAAAACGGGCAAAAGAAGACTATCCATTTTTAATGGATTCTGCTAAATTATTGATGACGTACCATATAGGACTTCAAAAGGTCAGAGTATACCGAATTGCCGGTTATACAGGTAATGCAGTTGCTGACAATTATCAGCTTTCACCGTATGAACGGTTGGTGGCAGAATATGATGAAGGTAATGGGCAGATAAATAATGATTTAGCAGTTGAAATTATTGGCAAAAATCCCGATAATATAACATGTTATACATTTTTAGCCGAGGCGGCAGAAAAAGATTCAATTTATCAGCTTTCTGAAATGATGTTTAAAAAAGCAGTTGAATTTTCGCCAACAAATTATAATCTTAATGCAAGACTGGCTAAGTTTTATCAGGATAGATTCAGCGAAACTAATAGCGAGCTGTATAAGGCTGAAGGAAAACATTATTATGAGGAAGCAATTAAATTTGCTCCTACCACTTCACGCTTAAAACAAGAATTGGAAAAACTCAGTAAGAGTTAAACAGAGAAATTAATATATATGCAAAATTATGATTTTACAGTCTCTACTATAGTTCCGGCATTCAATGAAGAGGGAAATATTGAGGAATTTTGTAAACAGTATGACGATATGCTGAAAAATGTACCTTTTGATTCAGAAATTGTTTTTATTGATGACGGCTCTGTTGACAATACGTTAGAAGTAATAAAAAAATGTGTTGAAAAATACAGTTTTGTCCGTTATGCCGCTCACCAAAGAAATCGCGGTTTAACAGCGGCTTTACAAACCGGATTTGAAACTGCCAAGGGGGAGGTTTTTGTTTTCTATCCTGCTGACTTACAGTATAAACCGGAAGATATACCCTCACTTATCAAACCGATTGCCGAGGGTGCCGATGTATGCACCGGTTGGAAACAGGGTGCGTACAATAAAAAATTTGTTTCAAATGTATATAATTGGATATCACGAAAAATATTTAATCTGAAAGTACATGACTTAAATTCAGTAAAAGCTTTCAAACGGGAAGTTGTCGAACAAATATTTTTACGTGAAGATTGGCATCGTTATATTGTTGTCTTAGCCGCCGATGAAGGATACAGAGTAGAAGAAGCAAAAATTCCATTATATGATCGAGTATGGGGAGAATCTAAATTTTCAATTTGGAGAATTCCTATCGGAGTACTTGATATGGTGGCAGTGAAATTTCAGATTACATTTTTGAAAAAACCGCTTCTTTTCTTTGGCTTAATTGGCAGTGCGAGTATTTTTTTAGGTCTCCTTGTTGGGTTATGGGCTGTCTATTTAAAATATTGGCATAATGAAACTCAGGAGCCCCTTTTATATCTGGTCATTCTCTTAATCGGCTTAGGGTTTGGGCTTTTTCTTATGGGTTTTATGGCAGAAGGACAAACTGCAATAAAAGAAGAGTTAACTGATTTACGCAGGAAAATGATAAAGAAACGTACTGATACAAAATGATATTCTGAAATAAATGGAATGAGATAGGAGAAACGGTTGGCAAAAAAACAGAAACCTAAAGTAAATACTATACATATATCAAAATCATTTGACCCTGAAAACTCACCTTATTTTACACCGGTCGCTTTTATCGGGATAGCTGTTGCTTTGATTGTTCTGTTTTGGTCATTTATCGACTCATCTTTAATGCTTCATGGGTCAGATACTATTCAGGCTGGTATTTTCTTCCGTTCATTTTTGGTCGATTCTGTTTGGCAGCATGGTGCTGTTCCTCAATGGGATCCGTATATTTTTGGAGGAATGCCATATGTGGAAGCATTCCACGGTGATATTTTTTATCCTCTTTCATTTTTAAAATATTTTGGCTCTATCTATCGATCTTTAGGATTTGTGCTGATTTTACATATCTTCTTAGCCGGTCTTTTTATGTATTCTTGTGCAAGAGAGTTTAAACTTTCTAAAGTTGCATCATTGATGTCTGCTGTTTCATATATGTTTGCTTCGTACTTAATTTCACTTGTTGCTCCGGGGCATGACGGCAAGATATTTGTCACAACTTTATTCCCCTTAACAATTCTATTTACTCAGCGGGGATTTGAATCAAAAGAGTTATTTAAGTCTCTGTTCAACTTTTCGATGCTTGGATTAGTTATTGGTGTTATTATTTTATCGCCTCATCCTCAGATGTCATATTATACCCTTTGGGCAATATCATTTTTTGCGGCTTTTAAACTGATAACAAATTTTATCGCAACAAAATCTGTTCCGGGATTTTTACGACCTGCCATGTTGACGACCTATGCTGTGGTGATTGGGCTGCTTCTGTCGGCGATACAGTTTTACCCCGGATATAAATATACAACCGAATTTTCTCCGCGTGCTGATTCTAAATCAGGATGGGATTGGGCAACCTCATGGTCGATTCATGAAGAAGAGGCATTTTCTTTACTTGTCCCTGAGTTTTCAGGAGTGAATAGTGCAAACCCTGATTATCGCCGTTCAACTATTTACTGGGGGAAAAATGTTTTTAAAGATAATTCAGAGTCGGTCGGTGTTGTCGGAATTTTTATGGCACTGCTCGCTCTTTTCTTTGTCAGGAAAAAGGAATCATATTTCTTTGCGGGGTTGGCTCTTTTTGCATTTGTCTATGCCTTGGGAGCGACAACGCCACTGTTTAAAATTTTCTTTTATTTGATACCCAAAGTAAAGTCATTGCGGGCACCCTCGATGATTATGTTTTTATTTTCTTTCTCAATAGCTATGCTTGCAGGTATGGGAGTGCAGAAAATTATCGATGACAGCCGATCATTTAAAGATAAAATTCTTATAAGATTTAAAATCTTTCTGTTTGGCTTTCCGCTTCTGCTTTTTGTCCTGGCATTGTTATACAGTATGGACGGCAGGGGAATGCTAAACGGTTGGATGTCTCTTTTTTATTCAAATGCATCTCAAACTATGGTACAGCAGGGAGTCTCCAAAGCAGATGTTGCCTATATGAACCTTTCTTCTATTCAATCAGGGTTGTGGATATCATTTTTGTGTACCGCCTTGGCGGCAGGAGCTGTTTGGATGTATCAATCTAAAAAAGCATCTATTGTCATTCTATGCGGAATGCTTTTAATACCGGTCGTAAATTCTGTTCGATTTAATAAACGATTTGTTTCTACGACTGACCAAAATCAAATATGGTCGGAAAATCAGTTTACTCGTTTTTTTACGGAGAAAAAAGAAAAATTTAGAGTGATGAATTTTGTCGGAGGAACTATCAAAGAAGATTTCCTTCCTCATTTTGGAGTCGACGTGGTTGTCGGGTATCATGGAAACCAGTTAAAATGGTATGATAAACTGCTTGGCGGTCCAAACAAACGGAACCAAGCCAATCCGAACTTTCTTAATCTTGTAGGTGCAAAATATCTTCTGTTTCCGTCAAATCAAAACTTCCCTGATGGATATTTCGGAGATAAGCCTGTTTTTCAAGCTGCAAATTTTGGACAAATTCAAATTGTTGAAAATGATAATGCTCTGCCAAGAGTCTTTTTAGCTGACCAATTTCAGGTTTTTAAAAATATAGATAAAATGAATAATACTATTTTAAATACACCTAAAAGTCTATTGCAGACGGTCTTCTTAGAAGAAAAACCGGAATTGTCATATATGCATGACTCTCTGAGTACTGATTCGGCGTGGATTTCTGACTATACAACCGATGCTGTAACAATAAATCTGTTAGTTTCACAAAACAAAATACTTGTTTTGACCGATAACTATTATGATGCATGGAAAGTCTCTATTGACGGAAAACCGGGCAAAATATTGAGAGCGTATGGAACATTTCGGGCAGTCGAAATCCCGGCAGGCTCTAAAGAGGTGGTTTTTAAATTTGAATCACGAAGATATGCTTTAGGAAAACTTTTGACAAACTTGACAGCTTTATATCTGATACTTATAATTGGTTTTTACTTTGTGACTGATTATAGAAGAAAAAAGAAAGAAGTGGTAGCATAAATTATGTCACATTCCAAACAGGCGTTAATAATCTTTCCCACTTATAATGAAAAAGATAATATTGAAAAAATTGTGCATGCGGTGCTTCCTTTAGATGCAAGAGTTAATGTATTGATTGTGGATGATAGTTCTCCTGACGGTACCGGTGAGATTGCTGACAAGCTTGCAGCAGCAGAAGAAAAAGTAAATGTTTTACACCGTGCCAACAAAGAAGGTCTTGGAAAAGCATACATTGCCGGTTTTAAATGGGCTATTGAACATGAGTATGATTATATATTTGAAATGGATGCTGACTTTTCTCACGGACCTGAATATATTAGAGATTTCTTAAGAGAAATTCAGACCAACGATTTGGTTTTAGGTTCTCGATATATTTCCGGTGTGAATGTTATCAACTGGCCCATGTCACGTTTATTATTATCCTATTTTGCCAACATGTATACTCGCATTGTCACCGGTCTGCCTATCAAAGATGCTACCGGTGGATATAAATGTTTTCGACGGGAAGTACTTGAAGCTATCAATTTGGATGATGTTAAGGCATCTGGCTATTCTTTTCAAATCGAAATGACTATGCGGGCATGGAAAAAAGGATTTAGAATTAAAGAAATCCCGATTATTTTCATGGATCGTGTGGCAGGTACATCAAAAATGTCAAAAAAAATCATGCGGGAAGCTATATGGATGGTCTGGATGCTGCGTTTGAAATCAATATTTGGAAAATTGAGTTGATCTGTTTTGAGTAATCATATTGAGTTGTCTATAATTCTCGTAACATTTAATTCTCTCCCTGCTTTAGAACAGTCGTTAATCTCTTTGACAAAATCTTTAAATAAAAATTTTGAATTGATTGTGGTTGATAATAATTCTACTGACAATTCTGTAGAAACTGTCCTTGCATATTTCCCTCATGCTCGTATTATCAAAAATAACTATAATGCAGGGTTTGCCAAAGCATGTAATCTTGGTGTTAAAAATGCCAATGGGGAACTATGCCTGTTTTATAATCCCGATTTAGAAATTGATATTGACAGTCTTGATAATCTTATAGATTTTATGCACAAAACGGAAAATGTTGGTGCTGTCTCAGGTCGTATGCGGTTTCCTGATGATTCGTTTCAGGCAACTTGCCGTAATTTTCCTGACACAACAAATATCTTTTTATCGCGCGGTTCAGCTCTTTCAAAATTTTTTCCAACAGAAAAATATTATACGCTTCCTGATTATGAAGCAGTTACCAAAGTCGATGCTGTGGCAGGTACTTTTATGGCTGTGAAAAAAGATAGATTTATGCAAGTCGGGATGTTTGACGAACGGTTTTTTATGTATATGGAGGATACCGACTTGTCTTATCGACTAAATCTATTAGGTTATTCTAATTACTTTATCCCGCAAGCAGGTGGAGTACATCTATGGGGAAAAGGCAGTTCGGGGGGGCATTTTATACGAAATTATTATCACCATCTGTCAGTTTGGAAATATTTTTTAAAGCATTTTCCCGGAGGTTTTTCTATATTGTTCTTACCTATTATATTATGCGGAAATTTTATACTTTCAATATTTCTGCCAAAAAGATAAGAACTTAAAAATGTCCTATTTGTTTGAAATTATTTCTATTACTGTCAGTTTAGTTGCTGCCCTTGTTTTAATTCCTTTTATAATTAAAATAAGTAACAAATATCAAATCTTAGACTATCCGGGGGAACACAAAAGACATAAAAAACCGGTTCCACTCTTAGGCGGAGTTGTTTTATTTATTTCTGTCTGGATATCAATTTTTGTAAGTCAGTTTATCTTTTCAGATATGTTTAGCGGTTTAGCTGAAATTATATTATTTGTCTTTTTAGGTTCGCTTATTATTTTGTTGGTTGGTCTTTCCGATGACTTAAAGCCTTTATCTGCTTGGATAAAGTTGACAGCACAAATAGCCGCAGCGTTGCTGTTATATTTGGGTGGAGTAGAGGTTGAGTACTTAACTACGCCATTTGGTTCGGTCGAATTAGGTTCATACTCTGTCTTTATAACTATTATATGGGTTGTAGATCGGAAGAGCACACGTCTGAACTCCAGTCACACTGATATATCTCGTATGCCGTCTTCTGCTTGAAAAAAAAAAAAAAACAATAATACATAAGAAAAAAAAAAAAACAAAACACACTCACTCCCATCATCCTCACTCCTACTGCACTATCACCACCTCATCCATCTATACTCCTCCCTACTCCATATCC
>CAJVYT010000235.1 GCA_913009765.1 uncultured candidate division Zixibacteria bacterium | reverse complement strand
GCCCATTCATAATGGAACCGTGGAGGGACTCAACAACAAGGCAAAGGTCGTCAGTCACAAAGCCTACGGGTTCAGGACGGCCGACAATTATATTCGTAACCTCTATCACTGCATGAGTGATTTACCATAACCGCCACTTTTGCACCGATTTGTGTGAGGAACCCATAATTTTATTAAAAAAACAAATATTCTACAATTTTTGATGTCCAATTAATTCGGTTATCTAAAATAAATCTAGTTAGTTCTGATTGTAGAAAATCTGAATTAGTCTTTAATGCAGCATAATTATAATTCATATATCTATCTTTGTATTCAAGGCTCTTCAGTTCTTCTCGCACATCTTCTCTGGCTAGCTTATTCAGAAAATTGTTGTACGCTCCTATTACTCTTTCAAAGTTATAGTCATTGTTGCTGTTATATACAGAATAAATTTTCTCAAGAGGTGATAAGTGAATCTTGTTTTGTAGGTAGTCGATTTTATCAGCTCTTTTTTTGCTAGAATTAAGAATTAAAAAAAGTAATCCTGTATAAATCATTACCCGACTGTGCCTGAGCTTTACATTTCTTAAACCCCATTTTTCTTTTTCTTCGTCCTGCCAGAAACTAAATTCTACATTTAAACAAATTAAGCGAAAATATTTAATTAGATCATTTAAGAGGACTAGTGCTTCTTTTTCTTTTTCCTCCTGAACTAAATCAAGATAATGGTTAAGAATAGCGGTAGTTATTTGTGAAAAATAGGCATTATTATAAATTGGTCTACACTCCATTAAAATTAGCATGCGTTGTGCTGTTGAATGTAAATCATCTTCTCGTGAACCGATTTTTTTTATGATATCATCTAACGGAACTGGACGGGAAAAGGCACCGTTAGGGTTTGGCAAACCAATACCTAGGGTTTCAGCAATTTCTCTAATGGTGTTTACTTTTTCATCTTCGCCTTCTAAATGACCGTTATGAATAACCATGAAATCTAGGTCAGACTTTTGATGGGCATCCAGCCTACCGAAAGAGCCTGCAACTAGCACAGAAAAATTGTTGTTTTCGCCAAAGGCCTTATTTAATTCTTTGTTAATTTTTTGTAATTTATCAAATGAAAACTCCCAACTGGCTTTGAATTGAACATATTTTCCCCAATGAATATCTTTAAAGTTGGGTTTTTCGGGATACTTAATTATCCACCTGCTACTTTCTGGCATTTTTCACTCCGCAAAAGTTGAATGAGAAGTTTTAAATTCCAAACCATTTTGGATTGATTTGTCCACAATCTTTTTCACTATTTTTAGGCATTCATTATCTTCTATAATTTTTGTTTTTGGATATGGCCAAGGAGGATTACCCCAATTACTGTCATTTTTGTATCGTGGGATTAGATGCCAGTGTACATGTTGTATATGATTACCAAGTAGTGCATAGTTAATGAGATCAGGCTTGAAAATATCGTTCAAAACCGTACCAATCATTTTGACTTCATTGTTGAATCCTATAAATATTTTTTCATCTAAATCGTGAAAAGATTCTTGATGAGTATTTAATATAAAAAGACATCTTCCATGATAATGCTGAATATGATTCAAAAATAAAGTTCCATATTGCATTTTAAAAATGAAGCTAGGGCCACTACTTATTTTGTCTATCATGTTACAAAATATACATTTCTTCATTGTTTATTTATCTCGAATTCCAATTTGATAAAGGCATCTTTTAATTTGAACGTTATACATTTCTTTAAGCGTTTTTTTTGAAAAATGTGCTTTAATCGCGCGTATTGGTCCAGCATGAGATACAATTACAAGAGTATTATTTTTGTTCATATCAATTTGCTTTAAAATGAAAGATTCTACTCTGAGTTGCATTTGAATAAAACTTTCTCCTCCTGGTAAAACGAGATACATATCTTTCTTAAATTTAGGGTATAATTTTTTAATATCCTGTTCAATTAGACCTGACATTTCCCCTAAGTTTACTTCCCGCAACTTACTGCTATATAATACATTACAACAAAAATTTGTTAATGACTTTATAATAATATTAGTTGAATTAATTGCTCTATCTAGATCGCTAGATAAAAACAATATATTATCATTTTGCTTCAACCTCTTTCGTAATAATTCGCCAACAGAATTAATTTGTTCAATTCCTTTTGGGGTCAATGGCGAATCCAATTGTCCCATTTTTAATTTTTTCCTATTATAAATTGTTTGTCCGTGTCGGATTAAAAATATTTTTCTTATATTCACTGATTATTTTTTGTGTTATTAGCAGTAAAATTGATACCAGCCGAACGGGCGCGAGATGAGCCGCGGGTTCGCGAGAAGAGAATCGTCTGATAAAAGAGGGGAAAATCCCTGCAGAGTGGCCCGAGAACAAACGCAGGCGCAAGGACGTCGATGCGCGCTGGACCAAAAAGAACGGCAAGACATTTTTCGGTTACAAGAATCATGTGTCGATAGATGTGAAGCACAAGTTGATTCGCAGTTTTTCGGTGACCGATGCCGCCCTGCACGACAGCAATGTTTTTGAAGAACTTCTGACCGACAATACGAGCAAGGATGTGTGGGCAGATTCTGCGTACAGATCTCAGCAAAGCCTGGACCGTTTGCATGAGAGCGGATATCGAGAACATATTCAACGCAAGGGAAACCGTGGCCGCAAGTTGAGCCGGGTTGAGCAAGAAGGAAACAAAACCCGATCCAGAGTACGAAGCAGGGTGGAACATATTTTCGGTGTTCAAGCGCAGAAGGCCGGCACTTTGATTCTGCGGACTGCAGGTATTGCCAGAGCCTTTGTGAAGATCGGCCTGCGTAACCTGGTGTACAATATGGACCGGGTCGGCACACTTCTTACTCTGAATAGCGGGTAAAGTGCGTCCATATACAGGAAAAATGAAAAAAAACGGCTTGCTTCGCATCAAAAAAACGAAGTAAGCACAGAAAACAAAGTTTAATCTTAACAGAATAAGCATGTCGCTTGCGTCTTGAGCCTCTTCATAGAGGTGAATTCAATGAAAAACTTTTATTCAAGATTCCCTTTATAAACATATTCCTTATTCTTCTATGAACGAATAAAAGGTCTATCACCCACAATTGTTCTCATCAGCTTTAAGAGACGATCCCCCTGCGCATCCCAGGAAAAGCGGCAGAGTGCGCTGGTGTCACCTATAACCTGAGGCTTACCCCTCTTCGACCAGAGCAGCCCGAAACAGCAAACCAGCTCATTCTCTGTTTTACAGCAATTGAAATCACCCCGCGTTTCCTTTGCAAGCACAAATGCTTCAGCATATTCGCCGGGAAAAGAGATGATAGGCCGACGGCAACAGAACAGTTCAATGAGCTTATGGTGAAAGCCTCTGGGCGACCACAGATAACAATTGACGTTGGAGGCCATGCACAGCCGCATGAGTTTATCCAGTTCAAGATACGTGTGCAACTCAATTCGGCAAAGATTCGCCAAATCAGTACAGGCCCGCTCCACTGCTTTGACATCCGCGCCCGCGTATGAAAAAGTTACCTTTGATCTTTCAGGTGGCCGCAGGCCGCTCAGCCAAACTCGCAGGCCACTCACAAAGACCTCCAGGTTTTCGCCGTTGTACGCGCTGCCTATCAGGGTGATTCGGAAGCCATCCTCTTGAGGGAAATTCAATGGTAGCTCAATAAGGTGCGCAGGAACACCGCTGTAAATAATGCTTGGCTCTTGCGAAAACCAGCGCCGAGAACGTTCTGCCTGAAATAGGGAATTGACTGTTATGACAGCAGCATCCCCGAATCTTTTCGCCAGGATTCCCCGCAGCAGCCATGGAATGAAAGGATCCCAGCTATCTTTAACATCCATGGCCCAGGGTGCGCCCGCTAACCGGGCAATGCCCCGGGCAACAGCAAGGGTGTCTGTGTTGCCGAATGTGCCCCAGGTCACCTCCGGCCGGAATAACTCGGCCAGCACTTGCCAGTATGGCCTGCTCCCCTCCGCCCAATCACTGAACACCCCGGTTCGAAACAGATAATGCCACGCAATGATCGCCATCCGGACAGGCCGCAGAAGCCCCCCCCTCCTTAGAGCTTGAAGGCGCGGATCCGGCAGCGGCGCACAGGCCAGATGATACGGCCTGCTCCAGTCATGCGATAAGAGTTCGCTTGCCACCTGCTCGGCCGGTTTGGAGGCTTCCGTATCATTCAGCGTTCTGGTGAGAAGGACAATCTGATGCCCCTTTTGCGCCAGGACGTCGGCAAAACAGCGCACCCGCATGGCAGATACGTGAGGCACATCCGGATGAACATAATTCACAAACACCGCTCGCATCACGCCTTACCTTCAAGTAAAGGGCTTCTATTGCTTTTGAATGTAGCAAGCTTGACAATCAAGGACTCTTTGCGCTAAAATCAATGAATTCAGGGTAAAGCCGTTTTTGGTCCATTAGTGTGGACGAAGACAGTGAATAAATAGGCTACGACGTTATTCCCCAAAAAGCCTTTGCACATAAAAAAGGCTATTGTACCTTCAAAATCGCTTCCAAAAAGTGAAGTCCGTCGACACAGGTAATTCTTCCTCTGGCTTCAACTTCTTAAATGCACGGAAAGGTCGTCTCAAGCTCCTTGTCGTCAGAAGGTACCACAACCTTACTCTCATATCCTCACCATATAATGTATAGTCTACCTCTTCATAGGCATAGTGAGATAGCAAGAGAGCTATGACCTTATGTATTGATGGCATACGTGTATCATCAAACACCAATACTCCATTGCACTGGAGCATCCTTGTCGTGTAATATAAAATTACAGCCATGAAATCGAACACTTTCCCAGCATCAACATATATCAAGTCAAAACGATTCCCTTTCTGAAAAAGATCTGGGACCGCAATGTTTGCATTATCTTCTATTAGGATATGCCGACTGGCAAAGCCCGCATCTCGAACAGTACGGCATCCCAAATTCCCATAATGCTCCTTTTGTCGGTAATCAATCGAAATCAGTTGGCCATTTGTCCCGTTCATGCCAGCAAGCATGTATATCGCAGTACTACCCGTGGCAAACCCTATTTCTAACGCAGACTGCGCTCCTCCTTTGGCTGCAATGTGATATAAGAAATCACCCTCGTAAGGCGGACAGGTTGGAAGACTTTGATAGCAGTGTTCGCTTAAAATAGTGCGCAACGGTTCGGTTTCCTCCAAAGACTCATAAGATAAATACTTCTTGACATTCTTTTTGATAGATACTCGCGACCTCATGACCGTGTTCCTCTCGCAAATTTTAATAAACATGGCTCTTTCACAACTTATGACGATCTCAGGCACAAGAGTATGACATACTTGATGAATGTCAAAAGCCTATGATTTTTTTGTATGTGCAAACTAAGTCCTTGTATTCCGAGGCGAATGCAAAGAAATCCTTTCCCTTTTCGAACAGAAAGGATTTTCCCTAAACCGGTCCCGGGCGCAGAACAATTTTTCCGTAACCGAGTCATAGATGGCAAAAGCAAACATGGCGTTGAAGCACTCCAGACAGGATTCCCCCCACTGTTTGTAAGCCTCCAAAATAACCTCGGTATCTGAATCCGACCGGAAAGTTGCGCCCAAGCGTTTGAGCTCCTCTCTCACCTCGATGTAGTTGTATACCTCACCATATAGGTGTTCACTAACCGCCCCGTCACATCTATCATGGGCTGAGCGGCTCTTTCGGAGAGGTCAATGATCGAAAGACGGCGGTGTCCGAAGGCAATCCGCACATCAGGACTGGACCATTCGCCTTCGTCATCAGGTCCTCGATGGATTTGGATGTTAACCATCGAGTTGATTGCCGACAGATTAACGCTCTGCTTTGACATAATACCTGTGCAATTCCGCACATGAGTCGAATAAATTGAAAAGGTTACGTTTTTTCTAAATCTCTTAAATAAATTGGATGATAGTATGAAAATGCACGGGGTCGCAACCACCTCAAAAATAGGGCCTTCGTTGATGCAAGATAATATTTTTTTGTAATTTGAAATCTCTCTTTTTTAGATATTAAATGACTGCAATGCCCGTAAGTCGCTCTAAGCCGCTCCCTATCTTTTCCACACACATCTTTGATTGTTGATGATTTGTTGTTAGGATGCATTCGGTAGAAGCCAAGTTTTTTGCTTGTGTGAACCACCTTTGCTCCGGAAAAAATATGTATGTACAACCACTGATCCATCGAAAAATGATAACTCTCATCAAGTCGTAATGTCCTGTATTTCTGAAAGTTCCAGAACAGACTTTCCTGCGCCAAAGCACATCGAATCTCTTGATTAAAGATGTAAGGCGGAGTAAAGGATTTTAAGACGACATGATGCCACCAAACCCAACGTAAGAAATGGAATTTAGCCCTTGCATAAGGCTTTCGGCGACCTACCAGGACATCGAAATTATATTTACGAAAAAGGTCACCTACATGGATAAGAGCCCCAGACAAATAAATATCGTCGCTGTTGAGATAGGCAACTATATCTCCTGTAGCTTTATCCAGCCCCTTATTTATGGCGTGTGATTGACCATCATCGTTTTCACTTACCCAATAAGTAAGCCATTTCTCATATTTTTTAATGATTTCCACTGAATTGTCATTTGAACCGCCATCAATGATTATATACTCCCGGTTAGGGTAGCACTGAAGGAGCACGGAGCGAATTGTTTCTTCAATGAACTGCCCCTGGTTGAAACTGGGCGTGACGATGCTGATCTTAGGCCAGGGACGGCCGTCGGGCATGGTGTCCGGCAATTGTGGACTCTCCTCCGTCCAGGGCCAGCCGCTTTTGCCGGACGGGGGCGGAGGAAGTTCAGTTAATCTTGGACAGTGCACGATTCTCACCCTTCTTTAATTGCCAATCTTCCAGGATCTCTTG
>CAJVYT010000234.1 GCA_913009765.1 uncultured candidate division Zixibacteria bacterium | reverse complement strand
GGAAAAACACTTCATTTTCAGAAACACTGGCATCTTCTGGATTAAGCAGTACCGAATTCAGATTCAATTGGTCAGCGATTCTTTTTCCATCTTCTAAGTCCTTACTTTTATGGGTACTGCCAGGGCTTGTCGTAAAACAGGTGTTCATACCGATATCTTTTGCCAGACATGTTACTGCAGTCGAATCATAGCCACTGGAGAGCGTTGAATATATCGTCATAGGGTGTTGTCTAGAATGGCTGATGGAATTTTCTTTTATCGCTGTTAATGCTTGTGATATTAACGAAAGATACTGCTCGTAATTCTTAATACGTCTTGGTTGGGAGCGTGGCACCTGATGCAGGCCATCTCCATTAAGAATCAAGTTTGAGGAGAAAACCTGGTAGAATGATTCTATGTCCGGGTGGATAATACGAAATTCTCTGGGGTACTTTAGGATGCCTTTAAGTAAACCATAACATTCTTCATGGTAATCATGCTTGAGGTCTAGCTTTGCTCCTGTCACAGCAAGTAGGAGTACCAGGCTATTAGAGACAATTATTTGGTCTTGTTGTTTTGCATAAATTAAGCGATCAACCATTGCCATTGATGAGCAGAAAAAAACACTGTCTTCCGTGATACGAATTCCGCTGCCAAAAAAATTCTCACTCGTGTGAAAGTTTCCCTCTGAGTATGGGGTATCCCAACATCCTTCGACTATCCAGTCATCTGAAATTTCAACGAATAATCCATGTGTTAGTTTTATTTCATCACCTTTGAGAGGCACATAAGCTACCCAGGCCAATTTGGGTATCTGAGCTGAAGGCTCTGGCTTTAAATGCCAATGTGATTTCCTCATGTAATTATTCCTTTGAGCATAACCGAGACTTACTTCTATAATGAAGCGTTATACCTGATCATTATAAAAATGACATTCACCTAAAAACCTTCTTAGTCGGAATATCCGTAAATGCAGCACCTTCACGATCAGGGTTCACATTCAGTTCCACGATAACAGGTCCATCAGGGCCAACAGCTACATCGACACCGGCAAATTTCAGGCCCTGAAAACACATAAGGCTTTTTTCTGCCAACCTCATGCTCTCTTCTAAATATGGAGGTTTTTGTCCTGCGATTAAAACACCGGTGTCTGGATGATGGCTCCATGATTCTCGAGTTGGTAAGCCATCAATTGCGGAACCCAGGACTCCAGTTTTCAGGTTTATTGGTGCTACGATTCCACCGCTTGATTGATTGTCTACTAACGAACCAGCCCTGCCAATTCTAAGGTATCCCGATTTCGTGTGTGCTTTATTATTTTTTTTGACTACCCAGAGCCGGTAAGTATTGACGCTCGATGGATTCAAATTTGCATACCATTCATGTTGTTCCAAAAATACTTCAATGACTCGACTTTCACCCTGTTGGATATTCAAAAAATCAGAATAGAACTCTTCCATGGTTAGCATCTCTTTGTTATCCATGCGTTCAAATAGCACGTCATTATTATCTCTAACAATGTTAACAGCAGAAAATCCCTGGCCAGCCCATGATTCAACCGGTTTAAAACAGATTTTGTCCCATGAATTCTGGGCAATAAGTGCTGAAAATTCAGAAGGTGTTTTTAAAGGGTTACCATCCATGTCAAAACCGGCTGATTTATCCAGAAATCCAATAAATTCATTACGTGGAATTTTACATAGCTCCAGAATGGCTTTTTCGATGACTTTATTCTGCGATGTTTTCTGATAACGGGGAGAATTGAGGTCATTTACTATTGACCTGTATTCACGCATATTCATATGAGCCAGTTTATCTTTCCAGGAAATGTCTTTTTTCCAAAAACCTGCGGTGTGGTAATAGCCTGGCCCCTGCCCACGCCAGGCAAACAGCACCAGCATTTCCAGGTATTGTCTGGGAACGGAAAGATGCCCTTCTTTTGATCGCCTGTAACATAGGTCCTGAATCAGCTGGAATTTCTGAAACTTATTTGCCTTTTTATATTCCATAACAACATTTCCATCAAATTAAACATATATTGGTTATGTTTAATCAGTGTCTGACAGTACACTCCCCAATAATTCAGTTAATCGATCATTTTCGGAATAGTCAACTGGGCAGTCAATCACAGTAACAGTGTCTGTTTTTAATGCTGCTTTTAATGCTGGTAATAATTGTTCAGCCGTTTCAATTCGCACGCCAATTGCACCAAACGACCTGGCATACATGACGAAATCAGGGTTTTTAAAATCGATATAAGCGGTTCGGCCATATTTACGTTCTTGTTTCCATTTAATCAGCCCATATTGGCTATCATTCCATATTAAAATTACAATTGGTGCTTTACACCGCATGGCTGTTTCAATTTCCTGTGAATTCATCATAAAACCCGCATCGCCAGTGACTGCAACAACGGCCTTATCTGGAAAAGCCAGCTTGGCACCAATAGCACCAGGTACCGCAATACCCATACTGGCAAAGCCATTGGAAGTAATACAGGTATTGGGTAGCTCACAGCGAAAAAAACGTGCCATCCACATTTTGTGAGCTCCTACATCACATATGGCAATGTCTTTTTTTGACATTGCTGTTCGGAGATCCCATATAATTTTTTGTGGCTTCAAGGGCCATTCGGAACTATTTGAAAAACGCGCCATCTCTTCAACTACGGCTTCTCGAAGTTGGAGTTTAATTTTACCTGGAGGAAACTTAGATGAATTTTCAGTCAGTGCTTTAAGATTGTGGCCAATATTTCCAGTAAGTTCTATATCAGGGATATAGCTGTAATCGACTTCAGCAGGAGTGGTATCTATATGAACGATAGTGTGCTCACGGTTTGGATTCCATAGGTGAGGGTGATATTCAACCATATCAAAGCCCACACAGATAACACAATCTGAGTCTGCAAACCCCGCATTTTCATAATCACCTTTCTGTAGACCTGCGGTACCCATCAACAAACTATTTTTATAATGGTGAATAATACCTTTAGCCATAAAAGTATTTACTACAGGTATTTGGAAATGTTCAGAAAATTGCTTTAAATGTTTGCTCGCTTTTGCTCGCACAGCGCCGTTACCAACCAGAATAAGTGGGTTTTTAGCTTTCTGGATAATTGAGGCCGCTTTCTGGATAAGCTTATAATCAGCTGATGTGAGCCTTTGACTAACGACAGGTAAAGGTTTTTCAGTGACAACCATTTCACTTATATTTTCTGGAAAATCAATGAAAGCAGCTCCTGGTTTTTCTGATTGCGCAAGTTTAAATGCTTTGCGTATTACTTCTGGAATGGTCTCAGGTTCCAGTACCTGCGTAGCATATTTCGTGATGGGTTTAAATAAACTGACCAGATCAACTACCTGGTGAGACTCTTTATGCATTCTGGTGGTCGCAGCCTGGCCTGCGATAGTGACTAAAGGAGAATTATCCATATTGGCATCTGCAACCCCCGTAACCATATTTGTTGCCCCCGGTCCTAAAGTTGATAAACAGACTCCCGCTTTACCTGTTAATCGTCCATAAACATCTGCCATGAACGCTGCCCCCTGTTCATGACGGCAGGTTATGAATTGAATATTTGAATCCAGCAAAACATCCAGTATATCCATGATTTCTTCACCCGGGATACCAAAAATATACTCGACCTGCTCATTTTCAAGGCACTGAACAAAAAGTTTGGATGCTTTCATGGATAATTTCCTTTCGCCACTTTTAGAGATTGCTTAGATATTTACAGAAGCAATAGAACTCCTAGATAATTTATTTTTAATTATTCTAATAAGTTCAGAGAACCGATAAAGCTCAGCTTCAAAAACAATATCTGGAATACTTTCACCATCGAGAAATCTATTTAATAGCAATAAATTTACATTTGAGTCATTTAAACCTGACAAACATGTTGCTGCGCTTTTAATCCCTTCTTTTTTTAGTAATGGCCAATGTAAGGTACTCCACTGCCCCGAAGGGTAACAAAAATGAACCAGCTTCTTATTAGTTAGTTTTTCCAGTATCTGTTGATTTTTTTTGATTTCCCAACTTGCTGTTTCTGCATCATCCTGTGGAAAATGGTGGGTGTGAGTATGTAATTGTATATCTAGCCCTTTTGAAGCCAGCATTGAAACCTCAGATTCGGATAGCAGGGATAAAAGCCTCTTATCTCTGACATCTTTATAGTCTATATCCAGTACATTGCCCAGTTCATTATAAAACTGTTCAAGGCCTTCATGCGATTCAAGTCTCTCTATATTAAACAGGCAGGAATCAATAAATAATTTTTTGTCCTGTGGTTGGGTAAGGTCAATAAGCTCTTTATTTCCCCATGTATATTGACTTGTGTTAACCAGATTTTTGGTCGTTGTTTCAACCATATAATCAACCAGCAATCGAGGGACTGGTTGCCCTTTCTGTATATCCATAGTTGTCAGATAGAGTGTTGCCGGGAAATCATATTGTCGAAGTAATGGGAAAGCGATGGAAAAAACACTATAAAACCCATCATCAATTGTAATGACAACCGAATTATCAGGTAAATTATCATTCTCAAGTGCCTGTACAGCCTGATCAAGAGATACAATACATAACGGTTTTTTATTTAATAATAACAGGCGGCGTTCAAAGGTATCTTTTTTTATGAATAATTGTGGTCGAAACTGACTTTCATTATTTATTTCAAACCCATGATAACAAAGAATCAGTAACTTTTTCCTCAGCAAATAATTTGACAATAAAAATAAACCTGAATATTTACATAAGTATAGTAATAGGGATTTCACAGCATTATTTTTTGTTTATAGGCTAATATCGATTTTCTTGGCCATACCGATAAATAAAGTCCAGGTTGATATTTCCCTTCATCAAATAATTTTTTTCTTGTTTTTGAACGGACAAAGGGGTTTTCCGATTTTTCTGGTTCGATATAAAATATCCAGGCTCCATTCTCTTCTTGCTGTGTGCGCAAATAAGTTATATGAGGACTGACTCGTTCCAGTGCGGGGTCATAATACCAGCTAGCTCCAAATAACCCTTTAATTTGAGGATTTATTTCCAGCAACTCAGCTATTCTAAGATAACTTTCATGAATTTCTTCGGGATTAAAATGTTTAACAATGCTTAAGTGCACATGTGTCTGATAAAAGTTTTTACTGTTTCTTTCAATAAAAATAAAAAAATACAGGAATTTAAAAAACTGTTTCCAACCCCCTGATATTAGAACTTTTCGTGAATACCCTGAATTTGATTCAATGACTCTCATTCCAACTGGAATTAATTTTTGTCGGCAAATACCCAGGTCTTTTAAAAACAGGTCATTCGATGGATTAAAGTGTTCATCCTCAAATGAATCTATTTCAGATAATATACGTTGAAAATTAATATGAAATTGTCTGGCTATTGATTCAGTTAATTTATACTCTGATTTTTCTGTTCTTTCTAAAAACTGTTCAATTAAGTGAAGTAATATACATTTATTAAAATCAGCAAAAGAACCTTCATCACCAGCCTGCCCAATATCCGACCATAATTTTTTAATATCATCACTGATATAAGCATAACTTTCTGTTTCAGGAATGCTGTCCAGATGAGCAATGAAGCTATCTATAGTTTGACTATTAAAAATAGTCTTATTCTTATAGCTAAGATTTTTGAATAATTTATCTACTCTTTTTTTATCTGATGCATCCACATCCCTAAAACTCCAAAATTTTACGTAAGGGTACCCGTAAAAATACAACTTAGGTTACTAATATTACCAACACAAGCTTCGATGTTCCAATTGGGGAAAAAGCATCTATACTTGCTATTCTGATGGAATAATTACAGTGACTGGAGTACCTTCCATCTTCATAACAGCATCAAATAAACCATGTAAAAATGAGAACTGGTATGACGACATTAGCGTACGAATTTTAATTGGCACTGTGAAAGATAAACTTGTATCCCTTTTCGATGTACTCACAGGAGGACGTAGAAATGGAGCATTATCATTTTTCAGGTGGATACAATCTTAGAAAACCCTCTACAGAAATTCAAGTACTCATGAAACAGGTCATAAATATAGCACAGGCAATCTTGCGAACAGGGAATCTGAAAAAAGTAGCATATTTTGACAGAATATACACAGCGGTGCTGGGTTAACTGTGGACGGTTTATCTATAGGCTTGATCGGCCCCTTGCCGCCCCCATCGGGTGGCATGGCTAATCAGACGCAGCAGCTGGCTGGATTATTGCGTACTGCTGGTGCAGATGTCTGCCTGGTACAGGTCAATGCCCCTTACCGGCCAGTGTGGGTGGGCCGACTGCAGGGTATCCGCGCGTTATTTCGATTGTTTCCCTATATCTGGCAATTGTGGCATACCGCCGGCAAGGTAAAGCTTTTCCATATCATGGCCAACTCCGGCTGGTCATGGCACCTGTTCGCTGCTCCGGCGATATGGATCGGCTGGTTCAGGGGTGTGCGCGTTATCGTAAATTACCGGGGCGGGGAAGCTGAAGAATTTTTCAGTCGTTCGTTTCGCTGGTTACAGCCAAGCCTGGGGAAGGTCACAACAGTTATTGTACCCTCCGGGTTTCTTGCTGATGTTTTCAACCGCCGGGGTATTGCTACCCGGATTGTGCCTAATATCGTGAACATCGATCGGTTTACTACAGAGGGGCGCCACATGCACACCAGGGGAGACACTGGCCCTGAACTGCTGGTGACACGCAACCTTGAACCTCTTTATGACATCAATACAGCCTTGCGCGTATTACAGCAAGTGCGCAAATCCTTTCCGGGAGCAACCATGACCATCTGTGGCTCCGGTCCTGAACGGGACAGGCTTGTGTCCCTGGCACAAATGCTGGAGATCGATTCGGCGGTCGTTTTTACAGGCAGGGTGGAAAATGAGCAGATAGCCGAACTTT
>CAJVYT010000233.1 GCA_913009765.1 uncultured candidate division Zixibacteria bacterium | reverse complement strand
TTCAGTCATAGATTGGAGATAAGTCATGATATGTAATAGACCAGCTTCAGCGCTATATTGGCACTCTTACTAATTTTTTTTATATTTTTCATATGATATCTTATTTTTCTCTTTCTCTTTTTTTTCTTTTTTTTTTTTTTTAATGATACGGCGACCACCGAGATCTACACTCTTTCCCTACACGACGCTCTTCCGATCTGAAGAATTATCTTTTAGTTCACGTAAAAAATATAACGAAGACGCATTATGAAATTTTTCACAATTGGAGTTTATGGCTCAACGGAAAAAGAATATTTTCAAAAATTGATTGACAACAATATTGATACTTTTTGTGATATTCGGCAAAGAAGAGGGATTAGAGGTGCAAAATATTCTTTTGTTAATAGCAATCGTTTACAACAAAAGTTAAACGAACTTGACATTAAATATGCACATATTATTGAACTTGCACCAACATCAGATATTAGACAATTGCAAAAGGAAGCTGATGAAAAAGAAGGAGTTCTGAAACGAAATAGAGACAAATTAGGTAAAATTTTCACTATCGCATATAAGGACAGAATATTGAATAAATTTGACTTCGATGTTTTTCTAAATAAATTAGATGAAGTTGGCGCAAGTAATGTTGTTTTTTTCTGTGTAGAAGAAAAGCCTGCTGCTTGTCATCGGTCACTTGTGAGTGAAAAACTTGAAAAATTAGGATATAAAATTGAGCATTTATAATGGAAGTATTAATAACATCAAAGACACATAAAGGGAAGGCTGCTTGTGTAGGTGGTATAGTGATTTCAAGCAATAGATTTGTGAGATTATTAAATCCTGGAAATTGGGATCAATATGCTGATACAAATTTTAATATTGGAGATATATGGGATTTAAGTTTTACTGATAGAAAAGATGTTGAACCACCTCATATCGAAGATGTAATTAATCATTCAAAAAGATTCTTACGTACAATTGATGATTTTACAGATTTCATAAGAACAAGTGGAATAGTTATTTATGAGGGTTCGCCAAATAGAATATTCAATGGGTTACTTGATTGGACAACAAATGGAAGCGGATATATTGAAAATAAGGAAAATTTACCTGATAATAGTGTTGGATTTTGGATTTCAGATAGAGATTTAGTGTTGAATGATGATAATAAACATTACGTTTATCAAACTGAAAATCCATTTGAAAAAACAAAAAGATTCCCTTATGTGGGATTTGAAAAGAAAGTAAATATGATTCCTGCCGGGACTTTAATGCGAATATCATTAGCGCGTTGGTGGAAACCTGAAGATTCTGACATAAACGAAAGGTGTTATTTGCAATTATCTGGTTGGTTTGGATTAACCAATATTGACAATACTGAAAATATAGATGACTTACCTTGGTAATAATAATAACGACACCCCAACAATGCATATAAGTCATTGGGCGTGTTTCGGTTATAACAAAGCTTGGGCGTATAAATAAACAGTGCGGTAAATTGAAAGTTAGGTGTTTCAAAACGCCCAACGCCTCATATGCCAACCGTTGGCGGTCATTGTAATGTGACACAGCAGATAGAAACTATATGATAGAAATTATCTTAATTTATGACAAAAAATTTTAGATTGACAGAATAGGTAACATTAATAATGAGTAATACAAAAGTTTCCATACGTTTTTTTGACGACCGCGAAGTGCGTGCGATTTGGGACGAAGAAAATGCAAAATGGTGGTTCTCTGTGTTGGATATTGTTGCAGTTCTTACCGACCAAGATGATTATACCAAAACTCGTAACTATTGGAAATACCTTAAAGCCAAGTTAAAGAAGGAAAAAAACCAAGTGGTTAGTGCTACTACCCAGTTGAAAATTATTGCACCTGATGGGAAAAAGCGTTTAGCCGATATGTTGGATTATGACGGTATTATTGCATTGGGTAAAGAGTTTCCTAGCAAAAAAGCAAACCGATTTATTGAATGGTTTACATACAGTGATGAAAGTATAGACGGGAAAAGCAAGTCAAAAGCATATGCATTGTTTGAAAGTTCTTTTATAAATAGTATTGAAGTTGGTACAACAAAAGGTTTGCAACAAATACACGCTTATTTGTTTGGGGGATTGTATGATTTCGCCGGACAAATCAGACAAAAAAATATTTCAAAAGGTGGTTTTCAATTTGCCGTATCACACTTTTTAGGCGACACATTAAAGCAAATAGAAGCTATGCCCGAAACGACATTTGACGAAATCATCAACAAATATGTAGAAATGAATATCGCACATCCTTTTATGGAAGGTAATGGCAGAAGCACCAGAATATGGTTGGATTTGATACTAAAAAAACGCCTAAAAAAATGCATAGATTGGAGTAGAATAAGCAAAAGAGATTATATGAACGCAATGATGCAAAGTCCGACAAACAGCAATGTTCTAAAAAAACTATTAAAAAACGCTTTAACCGATAAAATCAACGACCGCGAAATGTTTATGAAAGGAATTGATTATTCGTATTATTACGAAGAAAATGACTAATAAAAAAAGGCAAAACAAAAGTAAGTAATTTGGCAAACAAGAAAATAAAAAGCCTACTTGACCAATGTGCAAAAAATGCCATTCTTCATAATACAGAGATGAAGGTTTATTATAAAACAAGAATTGACCAAGGAAAAGTTTTAACGCCGGAGTTAACCACTACCACTTTCCGGTAAAAACCACTACCACCTAATATAATTCAAAATAAAACGATAAATTTTCGGGAAAGAAAGAATTTGATCATGTCCCGAACCTTTACCTGTTGTCATTGTGGCAAAATCGTACCACTAAATCCCCGTATTAAAAGACAAAAGTATTGTTCTTCATTAGCGTGTCAAAATGCGCGCAAGCGTTTATTTGACAGAA
Organism: uncultured candidate division Zixibacteria bacterium; assembly: GCA_913009765.1. The sequence goes on along the minus strand of CAJVYT010000233.1, from coordinate 4,003 downwards.
GAACTATACCAAGTTCCAAGTTCAAGTTATTGCAGCGAAAGCGAAATAAGCGTTGGCGAGATGCCTATCCGGCACATGAGTATCAGAGGCGCTACAGGGATGCTCATCCTGAATACGTAAAGCGCAATCTGGAGTTGCAGCAGAAGCGCAACAAAAAGCGTCAAAAAGAACCTGGACAAATGATTGTAAAGACGGACGCGTTACTTCTACAGCCATTGCGAGACGGGGTTTACATGGGTTTTAAGGTAAAAAAAGGAAAGATTGTAAAGACGGACACGTTATTGCTTCAAATGCATGTTCAGACAGGTATAGATGCATTTTCGCGACTAAATCCGGGTTGATTGTAAAGACGGACACGTTCGTTTAAGAAAAAACAGCTCTTTAGATTTACCTGGACTAAAAATAGCTGCGATGAGTACGGTAATCCAGGAGATCCCTTTAAGTGAATTTGATTTATCACTTGCAAGTGTTCGCATTGTTAATCCGGTCAGGATCCTGCAGGTCGAAAAGTCAATGCGTGTTCATGGTCAATTGCAACCGGTAATAGCCCGCATGCACCAGGACAAGTACCAATTAATAGATGGATTTAAGAGGTTTTATGCTTCGGAAAACCTTTTAATAGAAACACTTCAATGCCGCGTACTGGATATTGATTTACCCGGGGCCAAGGTATTGCTATTGAGTTATAACCGTCCGCACCGTTCAATGGAAGCCTGGGAGGAGGCTCTTGTGTTACAGGATTTACAACAGATCCACTCCCTGGACCAGCAGAGTTTGGCTGAACTTATAGGATACAGCCGCTCGTGGGTAAGTCGCCGCCTGTCGCTAATTGAAAAGATAGATGAAAAGGTCTCCTCACAGATCATGATGGGAGTACTCTCGAGCAGTCAGGCCAGGGCCCTTATCCGGTTGCCGCGCGGCAACCAATGTGCAGTTGCCAGTGCGATTATCAATTTTAATCTTACCAGTCGCCAGAGTGATATGCTAGTGGAGGTTTTTTTAAAGGCAAAAGATGAAGATCAGCAGCAGTATATTCTTACCCATCCCGAGCATGTACTAAAACATGAAGAGTCCCATTTACAGCAAGAGTTCTATGATGTACGGCTGTCCGCATACGGTAATGACCTGATGCATTCTATGATGCATGTACTCCAGGGTGTTCATATCCTGCTTTCGCGCATAGGTGATCAGCGCGTGGACATGTTAAGTCGGAGCGAGAGCGTGATCATTACTCCAATTGTAGAAAAGGTAACAGGGTGCATAAGTAAACTAACAAAAGTCATTACACAATTACAAATCCATAAATCAACACAACAAGATGAAAAATGAGAGTTTAGAAAACACTGTAATCACGCTTCATGGTCAGGGCTGGTCAATGCGCGGGTTATCCAAAGAGTTGGGTATCTCACGTGAGCGGGTTTGTCGCTTGCTGGCAGCAAACTCGGCTTCACGCACTACCACCCAAAGTAAGCAGATAAAACCTAAAAAGAAATACCCAAGTAAGTTGGATACATATAAGGAGTTTATCGGTGAACTGTTAGAGAAATACAGTGATATCACCGGACAGCGGGTATATGAGCACATAAAGCAGAGGGGTTTTGACGGAGGAATCACCATCGTGGGTGATTACCTGAGCAGTGTGCGTAAGGTGGCATCAAAAACGCCGGTTCGTATGGTGGAAACGCTACCTGGTCAGCGGGCTGCTCACGATTGGAGTGATTATAAGATCCCGTTTACTTTGTCCGGCAAAACAGAGCAGGTTACTTTCTTGAGTTATATACTGGGCTACTCCCGCAGACAATACATCGAAGTGGTGAAAGACAAAAAGCAGAAGACTCTTTTTCAATCTCTTATTAATGCGTTTATTTATCTCGATGGAGTCCCTAAAGAGATCAAGAGTGATAACCAGAAGGCGTGTGTAGATCGCTGGGAGGCTGGCCGGCCGGTCTTTAATGCAAAGTACCTTGAATTTGCCACCCATTACCGATTCCGTCCCCTTACTATCCATCCTGGAAAGCCTACTGAAAACCTGAAAGTCGAGCGTCCGTTTTATTATCTTGAAAGGAGTTTTTTAAATGGCCGCGAGTTCAGGGACATTGATGATCTGAAACAACAGTTACAAAGGTGGCTTGAGGGTGTCAATGATCTTCGCAAGCATGGTACGACCAGAAAAAGGCCCATTGATATGTACATCCATGAGCATCCCTTTTTACAGGCTCTGCCTGTTAATCACTTTGATACTTCTCTGGTAGTACCCCTTATTGTGAACCAGGAGTCGTGTGTGCAATGGAAGGGCTACCAGTATGTGGTACCACAGAATTACATGTATGAAGTCTGCCCGGTTCGCATTACAGATCAGTATTTGATGGTTTACTCATCCAATGGCGAGTTGCTGGCCACTCATCCACTGGCAGAGAAAGATCGTAAGGAGCGCTATGTTGGGGTTGTTGAGAAGGCGAGAAAGAAACCTGACCTGCTTATAGCTGATGTGATTGCCCGTTTGGAAAGCTTCTCACCTGAGATGAGTGAGTATATCAAACAAATCAAGCGGCATAAGCCGGGATCCTGGCGTCATCATTTGCGCAACCTGCTATCGATGAAAGTAAACTACCGCATTGATGATATCATGGTGGCAGTTCGAAGGGCACTGCAATACAGAGTCTTTGAATCAGGGACTATCGAAGGGTTCCTTGTGAACAACTCTGAGCCCAGATATAGTATCAAATTATCCTTTAAACCCGAAAACAACAATAGTTATGAGTAATAGAAACACAAGCAAAACACTCAAAGAACAGGAGCAGTTCCGGGAAAACTGCCGATATCTTGGACTAAAGGTTCTACCGGAAGAGTACCAGCAGATGGTTGATCGGGCCAATGAAAACACTCTTGGGTACTATCAGTTCATTAATCAGATTATCCAGACCGAAGCCATTGCTAAGCAGCAGAGGCGTGTTGAGACCCTTATTAAAAGCAGCAGATTGCCCCAGCCTCTGAAATTACTGGCAGACTTTGATTTTGACTTCCAGCCAAAGCTGGACCGCAGGCTGATCATGGACCTGGCCTCGCTGCAGTTCATCGAGAGAAATGAGTCAATCCTTTTTACAAGTATAACCAACGGAGTGGGGAAATCACATATCGCGAGAAGCCTCGCCTTGATGGCTTGTCAGAAAGGATACAAGACCTATTACACTACCTGCAGTGATCTGATTAATGATCTGAACGCAGGAGTCTATGAAAAGACTCTGGACAAGAGAATGAAAAAGTACATCAATCCAGAGCTACTCTTGATCGATGAGATGGGACATGACCGCCTGGAGCTACAGGTCGTTAAGGAAGCTCACCTTCTCTTTAAAGTGATCGATAAGCGATACAACGATAAGAAGTCCCTGATCTTTACTACTAATATCGAGGAGCAGGACTGGCCAGAGTTCCTGGGTGACCCTATCACTACAACAGCCATTTTGGATCGTATCCACCATCACTCAGTTATTGTAAAGATCAATGGCCCAAGTTACCGGCAATACGAGAGTGAATTACTACAAAAAAAGTATGCTGAAAAGAAACAGGAAAAGTCAGAAACTGGGTAGCATAAGCCAAACAAGCAGAACAGATGGAAAGGTGCTGACAATAGTTAGTACCTTTTTTAATACTCTAATGTGGCTTATAATCACCGAGATAGAAAGTATACTACACCCCGAAATCAGAAGCATAGCTTACTCTGATAAAGTCGCTTGTTTTAAAAAGCAAAACGAACATGAAAATCTTCACCGGAATCATGCAAATAACTGCCCTCTGAATCCTGCAGCAGATCAACAACTCAAAAGGGTGGTAGTATTTTGTCCTGTTTGGTGGTAAGGTTTATTAACGGCGTTATAACCCAAACCTCTCACAGAACCGTACGTGAACCTCTCGATTCATACGGCTCTTCCTGATAAGAACTCCGATTTGTAGTTGCTATGGTCGAAAGCCATATTTCCAGTGCTCAAACATATTAGGAAAATCA
>CAJVYT010000232.1 GCA_913009765.1 uncultured candidate division Zixibacteria bacterium | reverse complement strand
CTTCCCTTTTGTTCTATCCTTCTTCATGGTGGCGTTCTCCTTTCTTTCAATTAGATTTTCTAATTGTTTCCCTATGAAAGGATACGCCACCTTTAACCTCTTTTTCCACACCTTTTTATTGTACCCCCAGGGGATATTTGTTTACATCAAGACCTCCTGTAAATCTTTGTAACACTTCTTTATGAATACCGTGTAGCCCTTGACGCATGGCATGTAAAAACACCGGAATCTCCGGCTGGATATTGCTATACTGATAAAAACAGCCAGGGGTGTATTAAAAAAAGGGGCGTCTCAGGTATAATGTTTTAGAACATATAAAATATGAAACACGGGGAGGGCTGGATGAAAGCAAAGCTGATTGTCGTTATGTTTTTAGGTATTTTTCTTGTCTCTGGAGTAACCGCTGTCTCGGCGGATGTACTGCAGAAGAAGGACATTAACAACGCCACACTTGAAACCCTGACATCAGTCAAGGGAATCGGAGAAAAAAAGGCATCAGTCATTTTAGGGTATCTGCAGGAACATGGGCCTGTAAAGGATATGGATGAACTGCTTAAGGTCAAGGGAATTGGAGAAAAGGTGTTGGAAAAGATAAAGGAAGCGTTTGAGGTTAAAAGCGATAACGGAAAACCCTGAGCAGACCAAAAATTTCAACCCTGAAAGCTGCACTCCATCTGAAAGTTGACAGGGAGAGGCCGCTATGCGTCTTCGTCGCTTACCCCTTTATGCTGGAGTTCAAGGAGTTTCGCATACTTAAAGTATACGCCGAGGGACTTGAGGAGGGCTACATTAAAGCCCTCCCTTCCGTCTATAAAGCCAAGCCTGAATATATAATCCTTGATACCCAATAACAGGGAATGTGTCAATGGCGCCAAGGCACTGACACTTTTACCACTTGAAATCATCTGCTCAGCCGCAAGGGTTGAGTAGTTGATAATTGCCATGACATCGTTTACAACTTTTAGTGCCATGACATCGTTTACAGTTTAAATGGAATCAGGCTGTTAAGCCTGATTCCCATATGTTTCTTCAGCGTAATGTGTAATCAAATTCATCCACTTGAAATTGCTCATGGAAGAGTTTGAGTTTTTGCTTTTTAACATCAATGGTAGCCACCACGTACTCATACTGGAGGTCTGGTGAAACCCGGAAATGCTCACCAAATATATCGAGTTTGCAGTCACTCCGAATAAAGCGGATCAGGTGATAACAGCCTGATTCTGGTTTCTTGATCGGCGTCTTAGGTACTGATTGGTTTGGCGGAAAGCGAAGTGGTTTCTTTCCTGACTGAGCCAGTGTTTCCATGGGCGTTTTTCCATTGAGTTTGCTGTATCTATAACGGCTGTTATGTTTCTGCTCAAAGGCCAAAGCTCCTTCTCTAAGTTCATCTGCTGTTCGCATGGGAACCCGATCGAGAAACTTCTGTTGGTAGTGGTTGTTGAACTGCTCGACCACACCATTGCGCCATGGTTCTGATTGTGGGATGAACCAGAGCTCTATTTTATAGTGGAGACACAGACGGATAAGCGGTCCCATACCCCGTGGATGAGTGGGGCTGCCGCTCAACACAGAAAACCATCTCATTGTCTACCTGGTGATGGCGAGGCATTCCGAGTCGGCCCCAGATTTCCCAAAACGCCCCATATACGGTGTTTCCGTCACGATTGAACAACGGTTGAGTGCCGCACCGGCCTGTACTCAGATCGACTATGTTCATACTGTAGAACCGTAGGGAGCCTGCCTTACCTCTGAGATAACGAGGACCTACGAAATCGGCTTGGTGCCGAAAGTTAGGAACTTTCGCTATCAGATTTGGGTACGGTGTACCCTTTGGCTCATAGCGACCCGTACGCCGATGGGTAAGGTCATTACGGGTCAGAATACGACTGATCGTACGAAGAGACGGCAAGGGTTGTACTGTCTGTTCTTCAAGCTCCCACAGGATGGCTTGAGCGCCACAGAACAAGCCTTTATTGTAAAGACTGAGACGAGTCAATTTAACGACTTCCTCAATCTCCCTGCACGTTCGCTGTGGACGTGTAAGGGGACTCTTTGATTTATCCAGATACCAGTCAGGATTGGATTGGTCATAGCGATACAGCCACTTGTGCAACCATGGTATAGTTCGACCAAGTGAGATACAAATACTTTTAGCTCTTTCTCCATTACGATACCTCTGAACAGCCCGTTGTCGTTCCTGTTCAAGTCTTTTTTTTCATGAATGCCTCCAGTGAATTCAGGATGCATTCATGGTAACAGCTTGGGTGCTTATTAAATTGTCAATTAGCCACTGTAAACGATGTCGTGGCACTTTTTCTTGTAAACGATGTCCTGACACTTATCAGCTACCCCTTCTCTTTACCCAAATTTGCCTTGAGCTGAAATGGGTAATCCTTAATCCCTATACGAGTTCCTCACGAATATCATTCACTTTGGCCGCATTCTTATAACGGTCGGCAACCACATTGAGAGAAGGTCTTTTTGAAAATGCAACAGGAATAATCATTATTTACGCTTCACCAGAAAGCTTAAGTATATCAGCAATTAATTCCCTTTTAAGAAAAAATCCAACATTTCTTAATTGATTGAGAATAGGTTTTACCTCATGAATAAGTCTTCCTTTCTTTGCCTTAAGTAAAACACCAAAACTATCAGTATATGTTTTCGCTTCATTCAGAACCGACCTATAATTATCAATATTACCCAAAACAGCCTTGAGCTGAAATGGGTAAAAGGGTTGCAAATAACTCTTCACAAGTCTGATCTTAGCATGTTGTAAACAGTTTTTCTTGATAAACCCAAACGCTCTGCAATTTCTGCTCGTTTATAGCCACGGGCAATGAGTTGCTCTATGAGGTATTTTTTGGCCTTTCTACTTTCAAGGGCATTGTAACTCCGACCTTCTTTCATGTCTTGTATTTTTCTTTCCAACTCTTCCATGTCCAGAAGACCCAGCTCGAAGGATTTTACAACCTGCTTTCTATTGTTAACTTTCCTGAAAATTGAAGGAAATATAGATGCAAGCTTCGAGCTAAAACATTCTATGGCGTCTTCCTGTTCCAGGACGTGTGCAACCGCTAACTCACTGCCCTGTTTCAGCAGAAGCCTGTATTTTTTCTTACTCTCAATCTGATCTTCAGAGAGCAAGCGCAAGATTAAATCCGGATCTACAAAGGATTTTGGGCCAGCATCCTTACAATACAACCTGGACGATGACCAGCGGTACCTTATGGGATCTAACACCAGAGCAGCATTTACCGGATTCAGGTGTATATAAAGTGATGCAGACAAAAGATAGCCATCCTCCAGACATACTGCCTGTCTGTAAGGCCCACCAAACAGATGACCTTTTCTTTCATATTTTAGATTGAATCTCATAGCGTATCTTGAAAACAGGTCCCTCATTGCATCGTACAGGTTGTCTTCCTGAGGACTGAAAAGCAAATGGATGTGATTTGGCATGAGGCAAAAGGCGTACATTCTGAGTGAGTGATTTTGGGAAATCTCCTTTAAAACTCCTATCATAAAGAGATAGTCATTGTCTTCCAGGAACAACGGCTCTTTGCCAGCCGCCCTCTGTGTAATGTGATAAACCATATCTGGGACATTCAATTTCCGGGTTGCCCGGAAATATCGTTTGATCTTTCCCTGTCTGACAAGCTCAAGTGCATCCATATTTATATCAGGTAGGTGTCGATTCCGTTCCTAACTTTTACCCATTTCAGCTCAAGGCTGAAATGGGTAAAAAGACAAAACCACACTTATGGAACTGTAACATTCGGCATTAAATCTTCCCGGATAAAAGTACTTCTTTTTTGCACATTCTCCATATCGCTAACAGCATAACAGTTCCTGCAAAACTCTTCATACTTACCCCTTAATAACCGGGACCGGCTATTTACAACTAACTCCGATTTAAGCATCTCCCTAAAGGTATTTTGTGCAAAACTCCCGATTGAACCAATATAACAGAGATTGACATCTCCATTACTTGAGATAATAAAATTAAACCATGGATAGGCGCAAACAGACTTGCCAATCCTCTTGGGTTTCCTGCTTGAAAATAAAGGCGGGTGTATTATTGTTATTTTTTTATCCCTGTTAAACTGCTTTTTTACCTTTTCAATGATGGAATCGGACAACTCCTGGTGAAAAAAGAGAGACTCTTCAAACAAATCCGAGAAAGGTTTTGTCAGTTTAGCATGCCTCAATTGAACAATGTCAATGTCATATTCTCTGGCAAAATCATATATACCTGCCAGTTCTTCAACATTTTTTCTTAACATTGTATAGTTTATCCTGATAATAGGATTCTTTTTCTTCGTATTCTGATTCCTGACCGATTTCAGGAGCGACAAAACCTTCAATAATGTAGCAAAGTCCCCATTTGTCCTTATAGAGTTGTATGTTGACTCTGTAATCCCATCGATGCTTATGTTTATTTCGTCCAATAATTCTTCATTGATAATATTATAGATTATCTCTTCCTTCATTAAAAGTGCGTTGGTACATATCCCTATATACCCGTTAAAATATTTCCTTGCAACTCTTACATAGTCCAAAAAATTCCTTGTCATAAACGGTTCGAAACTACAGGAGAGATCAAGCATTTTTGTTTTATGAAAGACCTGTTTTGCTATCGATTCAAACATCTCCATCGACATGATGTGTTATTGGTATCAATTGCAATCCAGTAAGTCGGCAATCTGAACACTTCCAGTGTTTTTAACGCGGCTACCTTTGAACCCCTGGAACCTAACAGGTTATATAAAAACCTCATTGTATATTTATTCATATCGTCAGATTTTTTTACCCAAAACAGCCTTGAGCTGAAATGGGTAAAACGCTTCAATATTTGCAATCCCCGGCGTTATACCCTTTAACCTAAAGACAGTTTACACCCTTTCATGTCCTTTCTCAGACCCATCCCCAAAACTTTCTAAGATCATCCCATAATATCCCGGGGTCGTTTAGGTATAGCTTATTTCTTGACATAGCTCTTTTTAGCAATCTTGGAAAACCCTTGTTGTATTTATGGAAGGCTTCCTTTATTTCATATTCAAGTTTCTCAAATTCTTCATTGTTTATAGTATCAACTCTACGATTTATGTCCTTAACATAATAATATTTAGGAGAGATACTATAAAAATCTTCTAAAGTCCTGCTATCCTGAACCAGACCTTTCTCAATGCCTACTTTAAATAATTCAGTTCCCGGGAAGGGTTCATAAACACTAAAAGAGGCATAATCCGGTTTAAGTTCCTTCATAAACTCCAGGGTTTGATAAACTTCTTTCATAGTCTCCGAAGGAAGTCCCATCATAAAATAACCTGTCCAATGTATGCCTACTTTCCTGAACAATTTAGCTGCTTTTCTACACTGATCAAAGCTTATTTTCTTGCTCATCAAATTGAGAACCCTTTCACTTCCGGTCTCTATTCCAACCTTTATACTATTACATCCTGCTTTTTTCATTTTCCTTAAAATTTGCTCATCTACCAGGTTTACCCTGGTATTACAATCCCAGTTGATTTTAATGTTTTCTTTTATCAGCCTGTCACAAAGTTCCAGAACTCTTTTTTTATTAACTGTAAAAGAGTCATCCTTGAAGGTAATTTGTCGTGTTCCATATTTATCAATTATCAGCTTGATTTCTTTAATTATATGATCGACAGAATGATAACGTGTTTTCCTCTCCCATATACTTGTAGCACAATAGGAACAATTATACGGACACCCCCTGCTTGTCATCAAAAGTCCCATATCTTCTGAATTGTAGGAATCCTTGTTTAATAATAAATCTCGTGCCGGAAAAGGTATTGAATCCAGGTCTTTAATAAATTCTCTTGCTGGATTATGAACTACCTCTCCATTCCGGATATATGAAATGCCTTTAATGTCATTGAAAGCAGCATTTTTATCTCTCCATCTCGCCCCAACAGCTCTCACTAACTCCGAAAGAGTTTCTTCTCCTTCTCCTCTAACGAGAAAGTCTACATCAGGACATATTTGTAAAACCTCCTTATATTTTATAGAGATATGGGGACCACCCATTACCACCGGCAAACTTTTATCGAATTGCTTGCATATAGAGGCAAGCTTAAAGGCAGAGGCTGCAAAAGTAGTCCAAACACTAATTCCAACCAAATCCGGTTTGAAATCCCTAATTCTTTCCGTCATCTCCTGCCAGATTGGATGATTATCGTCTTTTACTGCTCTAAGGTATAAAGGATAGCTATCCTCCAACCTGGCAAAATCCATTTTTGAAGGATTAACATTACAATCAGCATCATAGATCATGACCTCATGCCCGTCTTTTCGTAATACCGCTGCAAGATAGGCTAAACCAAGAGGGAAATAGCGGTTGTAATAACCTATAAAACGGTAAAATGGAGGATCAATTAAGAGAATTTTCATAAAAAACTTAACTTATGTATTTACCATAAAACAGCAAACATTTAAAAAAATGTTTCATTTTTTAAGCTTTTCTTCAGTCTATTTCTCAAGTGCTTCCTTTGAGTTAAAATTAGCTATTTATTCGTATTTATTTCTATAATTTTAAAGCAATGAATGTCTCCAGCTTTTTACAAGCTGTCAAAGTTTATTTATTCATAATCTCCTTGTAGAACTGATCATGCTTTTTAGCACAAATTTCAATGTCTAAATGTTTAACCGCCGTCTCTCTTGCCCTTTGACTGAACTTTGTCCTTAACTTCTTATTTTCAATAAGTATGCTTATTTTTTCAGCTAAAGCAGTACTATCTTTGGCAGGAACAATAAAACCATTTTCGCCATTCTCAATAAACCTCGCTACATCCCCCACATCGGTAGAGACTATTGCTTTAGCCATGGACATTGCTTCCCAGACGGAAATAGGCGATGC
>CAJVYT010000231.1 GCA_913009765.1 uncultured candidate division Zixibacteria bacterium | reverse complement strand
TTAGTCATAGAATAGATGTGATACAGATTGCATGTAGATCAGAACACTGACGTGTACAGTCATGAGTTATCTTTATTTGTTTTTTTTTTTCTTTTTTCTGTTTTGTTTTCTTTTTTTTTTTTAATGATACGGCGACCACCGAGATCTACACTCTTTCCCTACACGACGCTCTTCCGATCTCCATGTAGGTTTCTCTAAAAATCTAACTATTTTTCCTGCATCATCGGTTATTACTATGCCATACGCTAAAGGGTTTTCAACTCTGGTAAGAAGAATGGTCGCATCTGATTTTTTTTCATTATGCCATGCGAGAGCTTCGGATAAATTAAAATCTGTTATTAAATCGCCCGAAATTATAAGAACCGGTTCATCTGGGTCACCAACAGCATATCGGACTGCTCCGGCAGTTCCATAGTCATCATCGGGTACTGCATAATGCATAGTTACACCAAAAGCAGAACCGTCTTTAAAATAGTTTTTTATTTTATCCGCCTGAAAATATAAAAGTGCTGTAATATCTGTAATATTATGTTTGACAAGCAAAGATACTACGTGTTCCATTATCGGAAGATTGCCGACCGGTACCATTGGTTTTGGGGTATTAATTGTCAGAGGTCTTAGTCTAGTGCCGAATCCGCCGGCCATTATAATTGCTTTCATTGAACTCTATCTCCGTTGAACAAGTAAACTGCTATAAAATATTTCTTTGTTTTAATTCTAATACTATCTCATCAAAATGAGTATATGAAATAAAATTAATATCTTCTTTTATACAATATTCTTTTAAATCTTTTTTAGCAAATAAAATATCAGCTTCTTTGGCAGCACAAATATCAGAATATCCATCTCCGATAAAAATTATCTGGTATGGTTCGTCTTTACTTTCTCTAAAACCTGATATAATTTCACCTTTGCAAATCCCGCATCGCTGACATCTTTTATTCTCATGGTCAAATGTTATTTCAATTGTATTGTTCACAAGTTCTGCATGATTGGCTAAAAAATCAAGATTTGTTAAGTTTGCTTTTTCAAGTAAATACTTGATATATATATCCAAACCATCAGATAAAATTTGTAAAGGAATCGATTTCTCTTGGCAAATCGTTAACAATTTTGGAAAATCAGGGTCTATACCGATTGTGTCTATAAACTTATATATTTCATCAGGTGATGCGTTTACCATTGCTGCTTCTGCCAAGAGACAATCTCGTGTTGACATGACACCGGATTTCCAGTCGGGGAGGAGTTCATCATTTTTACCATTTGAAAAATGATGAAATAAAGAATAACCGACATCTTTTAATGAGATAGTACCGTCAAAGTCTGAAAAAATAGCAGTTTTCATAAAAAGGACCTAACTAATATAGTAATAAGTATCATGAAGAGTAATAAATATGCGATGTATGTCAATCTAACTAATTTAATTTTGCGAAATTGTTCTGCTATTAATAAAAGTTTTAATAAGGTGAGAAATAAAACAAGCAGCACCCCTATAAGTCCTGAGTTAAAAGGAACAGCAAAATTAAATAGGTGTGCGATAACTGCGAAGAAAAAATAACCAAGCAGAAAATACCAACTGTAATCTTGTAATTTTATGAGTAAGTTTGAATTAAATGTATGCTCGTTCATAGTATTTCCACAATAGATTCATAGCCTAATTTAGCAGCAACATACAGAAGTACGAAAAAGAAAATAATTTTTACAATTTTAGGTTTAGCAACAGCTCCCAGTTTTCCGCCTATTTTGCCGCCTATTATTATTCCCAATATTACTCCGATTAGAACTTGAAAATCAATCCGGTCATTGAGCAAATAAACTGTCGATGCTGCCGCGGCAGAAAAACCTATCATAAGCGACGAGGTTCCTCGTGATGTTGACAGCGGCAGTCCTATAAGAAGATATAAAACAGGCACAATTATTACTCCACCGCCAATTCCTACCAACCCTGATAAGATTCCGGTGAAAATTGCAATGACAGCACTTAATACAATATTTTTATTTCGGTCTACATTAAGTTCTGACGATTGATTGTTTTTTTTAAAAAGAGAAACTGCCGTATAAATTACTACTACTGTTAAGACTAATTGGATATAGTGACTTGGGATATACGGCGAGAGTGTTGAGCCGGTTATTGTGCCAATTACCATAAACAATGCTAATATGAGCGAAATCTCAATATCGACCATCCCTTTTTTGAGATATGCATTGGACGATGCTATTGAAGTTACAACAGTTGCGGTGACAGAAACAGGAACTGCTGTTTTAATATCCAAACCTGCGGCAATTGTCAAAAATGGAACCATAATAACTCCGCCGCCTAAGCCAAGATAGCCGCCGAGCAGTCCGGCGGTTAGTCCACAAAGAATATATATATACATCGGAGGCATTAGAGTTTTTTCTCCAAAAGTATCTGAGTGGCAAATTGAATTTCAGGTTTAGTCTCAAGAAGAACATTTTTATACATGAGATATTCACCATCTTTTCGCTGAGTTGCTAATTGAACAAGTCTGTTTTTAATATATTGTGAATGTTCTTTGAAATTATTTTTGTCATACTGTTTTGATTTTTTTATTATCGCTTCTGCTGTTTTTATGGTAGGTGATGATGAGTTCTCTTCTTTTGCTATTTCATCTAATAATTGAGCTATTTCTGTACGATAGGACGTAATATTAGCTTTTTGTTCTAAAGTATAATTTCTAAATCTGTTGACCCACGATTCATCAAGATTCATATTGGTATAATCACTTGTAATATCATCTTGATATATTGCTGCAAATTTACCAAGTAAAAAACTATTTTCAAGTTTTCGGGTAAAGTAATCATACTTAGTTTTCTGAAAATAGAAATCAGGAACCAACCCATGACCAACTTCATTTAGAGTGGAATCAAAATCATTCAGATATGTTGAATCAGAAAAGTAATACCGTGAGATTGTCAGCTTAACACCATCACCATTTGGAAATTGAACAAACCCTTGTACTAATCCTTTCCCAAAAGTAGTATCCCCGACCAAATAAGCTCTTCCGGCAGTTTGCAAAGCACCCGATACGATTTCTGATGATGATGCCGAACCGTGGTCAACTAAGATAACTAACGGCAGTCCCGAAGTGACATCTTTGCCGGAGGAATAATAGGATGCATCTTTCCATTTTGACCTTCCGTTAGTACCAACAATCAAAAATCCTTTATCTAAAAAAAGATCAGCTGTTTTACGTGCCTCAGAAAAAAGTCCTCCCGGGTTTCCCTGTAAATCTAAAATAACTCCTTTTGGTTTGACAGCAGTCTGTAACACTAAAGAGTCGAGAGCTGCCTCTAAAGCATCAGAGGCACCATAATCAAAATCCAGCAACCGTATATAAACAATATTGTCTTTTGTATATCCCGCAAAAGGGATATGTATAAAGTCAATTTTTTTTCTGGTTACAGTAAGTGAGAACGTTTCCTCCGTAGATGGTCTGTAAACTTCAATTTTTACAGAACTATTTTCTTTACCTCGTAACAGAGTTGATGATACCGAACTGTTTAAATCTGCCAGAACGGTTGAGTCGGCTTTTGTAATTATGTCACCGGTCAAAAGACCCGCTTCGTGTGCCGGTCCGTTTTCCCGTACCGACATAATAAGCAAACCCTTTTCATTTGGAAGAACTGAAATACCGATACCCGAGTAACTGCCGGTCATTTCTTCGTTGAGTTGGTCAAACTGGCGGTTTTGATAATAACTTGAATATCTGTCAAGTTTTGCAAACATAGCATCACGTGCGTAGGTGACCATTTTATCCCAGTCAATCGGTTCAAAGTAGTTTTGATCTATTGCTTTAATCGTATTTGACAATAACTGTATTTCTTTAACCGATTTATCAGCCATAACATAAATTGAAATCATGCCGGCTGATACAAGAAGAATCAGGGAAAAGAGGATAGAGAGGAAAAATGATTTACGGTCGAAACCTGTTGAATTGGTCATAGTTTTATTTTTTTAGAAAGATGTTTTTTTACATCATCAAATACTTTGTCAATAGACAAGGCAGCATCAATCCTTTTCACCCGTCTGTGTTCTTTGCGGGCTATCTCCATAAAACCGGCTCGTACTCGCTGAAAAAAAGCTTTTGACTGTGATTCCAAGCGGTCAGGTTCTTTTCCGCGACGTGCAAAGGCTGTCGGGATATCAATATCAAATACAAAGGTCAAATCAGGTATTATTCCTAAAGCAGCAACTTTATGAAGAGATTTTACCATCCGAATATCGAGCTTGCGTCCAAATCCCTGATATGCGGTTGTACTATCATAAAAACGGTCACACAGTACAATTGTTCCACTTTTTAATGCCGGTTGTATTTCTTGAGATGTTATTTCAGAACGGGCAGCCTCGTACAACAAAAGCTCGGTAATATCGGAGATTTTTGAACTCTTATCCAAAAGTATCTCACGTATTTTCTCAGAGACAATAGTCGACCCCGGTTCCCGCAAGAGTTTTACTTTATACCCGTGAGACTGCAATAATTGATATGTCATCACCGCCTGTGTACTTTTACCACAGCCGTCAATACCTTCAAAAGTTATAAAAAGCGGTTTGTGTCTTTTTGGTGTCATTTGTCTCCTAATAAAAAAACCGGTGATAATTATTATCACCGGTTTATAATACGGAAACACTATATATTACAAAACTATTTTTTCTTCTTAACCACCCGTTTTTTGGTAGTTTTTTTCACAGCTTTCTTTTTTGCTGTCGGAGCCTTTTTTACAGCCTTTTTAGCTGGTTTTTTAGTGGTTTTTTTGGTGCTGTTCTGCTTCCAGCCATATTTTGTGATAAACTCTTCAGTTAAACGGCGGGCTTCATCATCAGGAATCTGAACCGGTGGGGATTTTTTGAAATATGATGATGGTTCAATCAATGGACCCGAAATATTGTTATCCATTGCCAATTTTACACAGCGGAGTGCATCAATGACAACACCGGCTGAGTTTGGAGAATCCCAAACTTCCATTTTCATCTCAACATTGAGAGGAACATCACCAAATGTGCGTCCTTCCATACGGATATATGCCCATTTACGGTCATCAAGCCATTCGACATAGTCCGATGGTCCGATATGGATATTCTTTTTACCAATATCATAATCAAGCATTGAGGTTACTGCTGAAGTTTTAGAAATCTTTTTAGATTCCAAACGGGAGCGTTCAAGCATATTTAAGAAATCAGTATTACCGCCAACATTAAGCTGAGAAGTACGTTCTAATTTGACACCGCGGTCTATGAACAAACGGGTCATTACACGGTGAACAATAGTAGCACCAACCTGAGATTTAATATCATCACCGATTATTGGAAGACCTTTTTCTTTAAATCTTTTCTGCCAATATGGTTCTTTGGCAATAAATACCGGAATACAGTTTACAAAACCACATCCGGCTTCTAAAATTTGTTCAACATACCATTTGGTAGCTTCTTCAGAACCAACAGGGAGATAGTTAATAACAACATCAGTTTTTGTATCTTTGAGAAGTTTTACAATATCAACAGTATCACCGGGGGCTTTTTCAATAATTTGAGAAAGATAAAAACCTAACCCGTCATGAGTCATGCCGCGTTTTACTTTGATACCTGATTTTGGAACTTTACAAAATTTGACGGTGTTGTTTGGTTTGGTGTAAATAGCTTCAGATAAATCTTTTCCAACTTTGTCTTTATTGATATCAATAGCACATGAAAACTCGATATCTTTGATATGGTATCCGCCTAAATTTACATGCATCAACCCGGGAACAGTTTCATCATCTCTAACTTTTTTGTAGTATTCAACACCCTGTACCAATGATGAGGCACAGTTACCGACGCCGATAATACCAACTCTTATTTTAGCCATTTAAAAATCCTTTCAATAAATATTTATTTAACTATACTCTTACGAAAGAACATAAATCAGCTATTTAGCTGTGTCAAATTTTATTTGCATATATAGATATATAGTATATACTATATGACTAAATAGTCATTAACGGAAAATAATTCTTATACTCTGTTGTACATAATATTCTTATAAATTCTGACCCTTTGACCCCGCCTTGGCGGACTCAGGGTGACTTTGAGTATAATTGTAGATACCGTCTTGACGGTCAAGCATGATTAACGTTAAAAGGTATATTTTTTAAAAGCAAAAGTAGGTTGGGTTCACGAAGCCACCGATAGGTGGATATAAGAACCCGACAAAACGATTTTCCTGTGCCGAAGGATGACTTTTTTATCGCTTGATATTCAATTTCTATATCTGTATTATATAGTTAACTAAAACGAAAAACCTTGGGAGGTTTTATGAGAAATTTTATATTATTACTTTCATTAACTTTATTTTTAACTCCGTTGGTGTCAGCAAAAGAAAAAGGGAACATCCAAATATATTGCCAACCAAAAGTAAAAGTGTATGTAAATAAAAGATTCAAAAGCAAATCAAATGACAAACAAAAAGGTCTTTTGATAAAGAACAAAAAATATGGCAAATATAAAATAAAATTATCTAAAGGTAAAATTGATGAGTATCTTTATATAGAATTGAAAGATACGCTTATAGAGTTTTACTCTCAAAAATTTTCTCGCCCAGAAGATATAGGTAAAGATAATATAAAAGAGAGTGATTATTTGCCAGATACATCTGAGATTCCATCAGAAGTAGAAGCCCCTAAAATGATTTATTTTGTAAAACCAATTTTTCCGACAGCATTAAAAAATAAAAATATAAAAGGTGTTGTAATTATAAAGGTTTTATTAGATGAGGGGAATTTTTTTAGGAGAATAGTATTAGTTGAATCCTCTGGATTTCCAGAATTTGATTCTTCTGCGATAATTGCTGGATATTATAATATGTTTATCCCAAAAATTTATAAAGGTAAATTTGCAAAGTGTATTATAAACTATCAAATTCTTTTTGAAAATGATGATAATGGTATTATTAATAAAA
>CAJVYT010000230.1 GCA_913009765.1 uncultured candidate division Zixibacteria bacterium | reverse complement strand
AGATGTGTCTAGTGTAGAATTTATTTATGTGACGATTACGTTATCAGTATTGTATTTAGTTATTTTTTTTTTTTTTTTTTTCAAGCAGAAGACGGCATACGAGATATATCAGTGTGACTGGAGTTCAGACGTGTGCTCTTCCGATCTATCCCACTCCGGCTTGAGCATTTCATTTTCTACGAATACATAATATTTATAATAAGCATGTTGAATATTTTTTTCTGGGCTGACTATACGCAGGCCTGGTATTTGGCTAAACCCATCCGATAATATTTGTGCATTTCTTTGCCTTATCCCGACCCATTCGTTTAATTTGCGTAACTGAATTCTGCCAATTGATGCCTGCATTTCTGTCATGCGATAGTTGGTTCCAATTGAATTATGCACCCACAAATGTCCATTGCCTGATCCAGTTCTTTCTCTTGTTTTAGCCGATTTACCATGATCCTTATATGACCAGGCCTTTTCATAAAATTCTATATTATTAGTTACGAACATTCCGCCTTCTCCTCCCGTCGAAATGATCTTATCCTGACAGAAAGAAAATACTGCTACATCTGATAGTGAACCTATATTTTTATTTTTATATTGCGCTCCATGTGCTTGTGCACAATCTTCAATAATTAAAATTTCATTATCGCGGGCAAACTCTAAAATTGGATCCATATCGCACGGCCAACCTGCAAAATGCACAGCTATGATTGCCCTGGTGTCAGGTGTAATTACACTCTTTATCGTATCAACTGTAATATTTTGACTGTCTGGATCAATATCTGCAAAAACCGGTCTTGCTCCCCGGATAACGACACTACTGGCAGTGGCGATAAATGTTTTACTGGGGACAACAACATCGTCGCCCTTGCCTACACCAATCGAATGCAATGCCAGGTCCAGCGCAGTAGTGCCGTTTGCTAGAGAAATTGCATATTTCACATCCAGATATTTGGCATATTCTTCCTCAAACCTGATACATTCGCTTCCAGTCCAGTAATTGACCTTCCCTGATTCAAGAACAGCTTCAACTGCATTTCTTTCATCTTTTGAATACACTGGCCATTTTGGAAATTCTTTACTGTCGGGTGATTTCATAAATTTAATATAAACAGTATATATAGTATTACAATTTACATTGGCCGGGTAAATTTTGGCGTGAGATCATTTAATTTTTGCTGGAACTCCATAAGCAACAACATTGTCTTTAACATCTGATATTACAACTGATCCGGCCCCTACAATTACGTCATCACCAATATTGGTGTTATTAATAACTGCTGTGCCAATTCCTATCCATGTGTTTTTGCCAACGGTTACATTGCCACCAAGATGCGACCCGGGCGACAAATGGACACCGTCCTTTATAGTGCAGTCATGATCTATCGTGACTGCTGTATTAATGATGCAACCAATGCCAATGCTGGTATCAGCATTAACGATAGCGCCAGGAAAAATAACTGTTGCGCCATTCATTTTTACACTGGCGCTTATCACTGCCGTTGGGTGGATTATATCCGGCAGGTTATATCCTTTTTCTTTATACATCTGTATAAGTGAGAATCTTTTCTTATTATTGCCCAAAGCAACAACAATATCTGTTGTCTGGTTATCTATATTATCAATTTCAGTTAATTTCCCGACAATGCCAAAGCCGCTAACGTCATTTTTATTCGGAAATTTATCATCGAGAAATGAAATATCTTGCCATATCTCATTAGCTCGCGCAGTGTCTGCAACTACCTTGCCATGCCCACCAGCTCCAATAATAATCAAGTCTTTCATAATTCTAATATGGTGAAATATTTATACATTGGATTACCCCCAAAGCAAACTGAATTAACATCACTTTTTATCCAAATCTGCCTTGCTGCTCCCTCTAAAATATTCAACATCATCTCTCCCAGGTGTATTTATTCCTTTTTTTCTAATAACCTGAAGAATAGTCAGAAGAATTATACGAAAATCCAAAAGTATATTTTGGTTTTTCACATACCAGGTATCATATCTGAACTTATCTTCCCAAGACAGTGCGTTACGCCCATTCACCTGTGCCCACCCGGTTATGCCAGGCCTCACCTCATGTCGCAGTGCCTGTTCTTCGTTATACAACTTTAAATATTCCATTAACAGGGGTCTTGGTCCAACAATACTCATCTCCCCCTTAAGTACATTGAGTAACTGTGGTAACTCATCCAGGCTGAATTTTCTCAGGATACGCCCTGTTCGCGTAAGCCTTTCTGTGTCGGGCAGCAAATTACCAGAACCATCGAGTTTGTTTGACATCGTTCTGTATTTATATATATAGAATGGTTCGGCTCTATAACCAGGACGCTGCTGCTTAAATATTACTGGTGAACCCATTGTGATCCATAGTACGGCATGTATAACAACATACAATGGTGACAGCAGAACAAGAAAAATACTTGAAATAACGATATCGAAAAGACGTTTTATCATGGCCTTTCAGCAAGTATTTTATTTTTTGTCACAGCTATATTTCATCATAATATTTCCTTTGAGCAATTACCACATCATGTTCATTAAATTTGTTTCTTGCGTATTCGGATGCTTTTTTCCCCATCCTTTTCCTTAATGCCGGGTCATCAATAAACCTCTGCATTTTATTTTCCAGCTCTTTTATATTACGTGGCTCATAAAGCAGGCCGGTTATACCATCCTGTATGGCATCTTTAACACCATATATATTGCAGCCGACAGCCGGAACACCGGTAGCTCCTGCTTCAATTATTACATTACCAAACCCTTCCCTGTAACTTGGCAGACAGAATATATCTGCAGCCGCCATGTATTCCTGCGGTATGTCCGTATAACCCATTATATGGATTTTTTTCTTTGAGCTTGCGCCAATATTTTCTATTTCTTCCTGCAGGTTATCCTCATCAGGGCCAATAATGACTAAATGAATATCCTGGTACTTCTTCGATAAATCAGAAAAGGCATGAACAAGATCGAGTATGCCCTTGTCCCGGGACAATCTTCCCAGGTATAAATAAACGAGAGCTCCGTCATTAATTCCTAATTCATTTCTTATCCTTGCTCTTACTGATTTATTGGGAGAGAATTTTTCAACATCTACACCACATATTGAGCCGTTCGCAAGCACTTTAGATTTATTTTCTGATACCACTCTTTCTTGCAACAGGAACTGTCGTTGTGATTTACTATCTACAAGTATATTAGTTGCAGCTCTTGCAATCACTTTATCAAAAAATCTGAATAATCTTCTTTTTGTACCGCTTTTTGTTGCCCATACCTGCCCGGTAAATGTATGCACCCTTATCGGGGTACGGGAAAAATACCCGGCAAGCATAGCCAAAAGACCAGCCTTGGGGGTTACTGAGTGAATAATATCGAAGTCTTCTCTCTTGAATATTCTGTACAGATTAATCAATGCCAACAAATCGTGAATAAAACTTATTTTTCTTTCGATAGTAACGGAAAGCAGCTTTGTGCCAGGGATTCCTTCTATGGCATCCCCGTCATCAATATTAGATATAATAGTTATGTCATTGTTGTTCTTGAGTTCTTTGATGTGTGGTATCAAAAAAGCTTTTATTGTTATCCTGCTGGAAACAATAAAACACAATGTCCTTTGATTCTTCTTGTCATTCTTTAACATTTTAAGAAATAATATCTTACCCGGTATTTACCTTTCTTGCTCGTGCCATCTTAAAAAACTGATCACCCAATGCTTTCGTGTGTTCGTAGCCTAATTCCTGGATAATTTTCTTTGAATCATACCTTGCCCTTCCCGTCAGGGCATCCACTCTTCCCTTTGTTAATGGTGTATGAGGCAAGCCCTGTAACATATAAACAATTCCTCTCACAAATTTCTCTGGTAATCGCAATACTGGCTTCCTGACTCCTAACCCGTCTGCTATTTTATCGACCATTTCTTCCAGGCTCATAAAATCAGATACAATGAATGTTTTATTTATTGCATTTTTATGTTCACCACATAACATCAAAGCTGAAATTACAGCTGAAACATGTATATAGTTAACCACAGCGCCTGATTCACCAATATAAAAAAATAGTCTTTTTCGAATCATTTCAATCAACTGATATATTGAACGGTTCTTCATATCTCCTGCAAAAATATTTGAAGGACGCAATATTACATAATCCAGGTCCTTTTTCTTTGCTATATCGACAAGTACGCGATCTGATTCTTGTTTGGTGGTTTCATACACCCCGACAGGATTCTCCCGTGTCGTTTCATTAACCAGCCCGGTTCGCATCGGTCCATAGACGCCAACACTGCTTAATTGTACCCATCGCTTTATTTTTCCTGCCGCCGCTAAAACCAGATTACGTGTACCTTCAACATGCAATTCATGCATTCCGCTCTCATTGTTTAATTCACCAGCGCAATGGTATAAAATATCTATGCCATCAAGAAACTGGTTTAAGTCTTTTGTGATATCCGTTAAGTCACCCTGGAACCAATTTCCACCGTTATTCCTTGGCGGGTTACGAGACAACAGCCTGACTTCAGCACCCGTTTTCAAATATTCTGCTGATAAATGACTTCCAATAAGTCCTGTTGCTCCGGTAATCCCGATTTTCAAATGGTTCTCACTAGTATTTTGAATCTCTGATACGGGCACAAATACCTGCATACATACCTGACAGGATATCTTTTATTGCCCAAAATGAAGTATCCTGATTAAAAATATTTGTTAGAGCACTGGGATTTAAATATATTTACTTTTTAAGACGCTAGCCAGAAAACAACAGCTGCCATTGTTTCTGCCATGTTTCTTTTTCATTTTTGTTTAGTGGAACAAGGCGATTTCGAGTACCCGAAATTCCAAGAATGATATTTAGCATGTCACCGACAAATTTAAATAGTTGGTCAAATATGATCATGATAGCCAGTATCAAGCGTCTCCGGGCGACACACTCGTGCAAGTACGACTTCAAATAACTCTTCCGCGAATTGAACATCTTTCTCAACGTACGTTTCTCTTCTCTATAGCCAAAAAGTATTTCATCAAGACATTCGTATTGACTATCATTAAAAGCACGAAAAAGAAGATGTTGGTCTTCTGATCCATTTGCAAAGGATTTGTACTGGTATTTACGAAACCACTCGATACGCCCCATCCATGTGGGGTGAGGGAGATAAAACCCTCGCCAGGGATGTCGGCAAATTTCTTCATGGCTTTTTTTTACCGGTAATCGACCCAGAATTTGACCATTTCCTCTGAATACCGCTAAGCCGGTAGCAAGCAAATCAACTTCAGGATTTTTCTCCAGATGCTCTACTTGCTTTTTAATACGATCAGTATAACTTAAATCATCCTGATCCATGCGTGCCATATATTTACCATTAGCCATATTAATTGCTATATTTAACCTGGCTGACAAGCCAATATTACGCTCGCCCAGTACCAGACGAATTCTTTTATCATTGAACTGGTTAATAACCTCTACGCTGTTATCTTGTGATGCATCGTCAAGAATAATCAATTCCCAATGCTGGTAGCTTTGATTTAAAATAGACTGTATGGCAATACTCAAGGTTATTGCGCCATTGTAAACAGGTAGCACGATGGTAACGAGTGGAGATATATTCAAGGTCGGAATCCCGGAAAGAAAGTGATTCCCAGATCTAGCACAATATTATTACTTGCCTTTCTGCTTTAACAGCTTCATAAGATATTGACCATAGCCATTCTGAATATTAGTCTGGGCCAGGGTTTCCATTTGTTCGTCTGTTATATATTCCATATTCCATGCTATTTCTTCAGGACAGGCTATTTTTAATCCCTGTCTGCGCTCAAGTATTTCAACAAACTGTGACGCCTCCAGTAAAGATTCGTGAGTCCCGGTATCCAACCATGCATAGCCACGTCGCATTAACGAAACTTGCAACTTCCCAATCTCCAGGTATCGTTTATTCACATCTGTAATTTCCAGTTCCCCCCTTGCTGAGGGCTCAATCTCTGCCGCGATATCTACTACCTGATTATCATAAAAGTAAAAGCCGGTTACCGCATAATCAGACTTTGGCTCTCCGGGTTTTTCTTCGAGACTTAACGCAACTCCATTGTCATCAAACTCCACTACACCGTATCGCTCGGGATCATGGACCTGATATGCAAATACTGTTGCACCTTCCTTCTGACCAGATACTCCTCTTAATAGCGGAGACAAATTGTTTCCATAAAATATATTGTCTCCCAAAATTAGTGCGCTAGGATTGTTCCCGATAAATTCCTTACCAATAACAAACGCCTGGGCTATACCGTCAGGAGATTCTTGCACTGCATAACTGATATTCAATCCCCAGTGCTCTCCGTTACCCAGTAGATTCTGGAAGTGCGGCGTATCATGAGGCGTTGATATTACTAATATATCCTTGATCCCTGCCAGCATTAAGGAAGTCAGCGGATAATAGATCATCGGTTTGTCGTAAATCGGTAACAGTTGTTTTGATACCGCTTTGGTAACCGGATAAAGACGAGTCCCGGATCCTCCGGCTAAAATTATGCCCTTTCTATCCATTATTTCTCTCCGTAATTCTTGATAATCCAGTCTTGATAACTGCCACTTGTTACGTGTTCTACCCAATCGGTATTTTGCAGGTACCATTTAACCGTCTCTCTTATACCGCTCGCAAACGTTTCGTGCGGTACCCAACCCATCTCTTGCTCAATTTTTGTAGCATCTACGGCGTAACGTCGATCATGTCCCAACCTGTCATCGACAAATTTAATCAGTGTTTTATATAATTTTCCTGATTTATTTGGCGCCAGTTCATCCAGGATCGCGCATACGGTCTCGACTATTTCCAAATTAGTTTTTTCGTGATTTCCGCCAATATTGTAAACTTCCCCCACACTCCCCTTTTAGATCGGAAGAGCACACGTCTGAACTCCAGTCACACTGATATATCTCGTATGCCGTCTTCTGCTTGAAAAAAAAAAAACAAACATTCACAA
>CAJVYT010000229.1 GCA_913009765.1 uncultured candidate division Zixibacteria bacterium | reverse complement strand
CCACTGCGTTCCTCTTGCCATTCTCATTCTATGTTTCATCTATGTTTTGACTGTTCACACTTCTGGTTGATTCATATCTCATTTTTTTTTTTTTTTTTTTTTTAATGATACGGCGACCACCGAGATCTACACTCTTTCCCTACACGACGCTCTTCCGATCTAGTTTCTCCATACAATAGGCAAAAGCCATAAAATTTGATATAAGTAGTGCTGCACTGTGAACTTTTTTATTTTATTTGCAATAAAAAAGCGGGAGACGAGATTCGAACCCGCGACCAACAGCTTGGAAGGCTGTGACTCTACCAACTGAGTTACTCCCGCATAGGGACAGCATATTATAAAATTCTTTTGAAAAGTGCAAGTATTTTTTGAAAATTTTAACTTTGTATCTATTCTTTTGTAGGGTTCTGGCATGCCTGAACCATTTAGTGCAACTAAGCAGAGAAACACCTCCTAATCCCCTCTCAAGAAAGGGGAAATGACAATTATAAAAACATGAGATTGCCACGGCAACAAGTTGCCTCGCAATGACTGTTATATGTTGTGTCAGGTCCTTATTCACTAAAAGTGAATTGAGACCTAACACTTCTTCGTCAGTTCACAATTTTGATAAATCAAAATCAGGAACTGACGAAACTTCTATACAGTTGGGAATGACATGGGATAACATTTTTTATGATTGACTCCCCTCTTTTAGAGGGGTCGGGGGTGTTTGGTTTTTTGTTTCTTGAATAGTTACCACCGAGCCACTCTGAGCTTGTCGAAGGGTCAGGTTATGTTATTATAACTTTAATCTTTTACTCGGCAAGCTAAAGAGGCATGAATCAATTTAATAACATAATCGTAATCACAAGGTTCAAACATTCCTTCACATTGATCAATAGAAGAGATATATAGCATTCTATCTGTATCATGCTCTCTAAGTAAATCATCCCTAAATGAATCAATAGGAAAACAAACCTCACATTTTAATTTCTTATCCGAAGAATCCAAAACCTTATATATGGTAAAATAATTTTTTGCTCGTTTTACCCTTCTTTTCTCAGGTGGAACTCCGAAAGCAATTAAAGCTTCTTTTTCACCTCCCCAATTCTGTATAACAGCGAATTTATCAAGGTTCCAACAATAATCAGCCAATTTTTTTCCGAAAGCTTTAAGTTCTTTGTTAGCCATTGCAAAACCCTTAACTTTATACTTTTCAAATTCTTTTTCTGTTATTGGAGACTTTTCTTTTCCCATAAATGAATTCCTTTAATATTAAAATAAGATAATTAAACCCTACCTCTCGCTTGGTGTGTAGCCCCAGTGCAGTTTGTTGCGGAGTACCCTGTAAAAAGAGCTTTCCGGGAAAATTATAAACTGTGTATAAAAACCTGCTTTTTTGATTGAGATTTTTGAGGAGTCATTAATCGGAAGCATCACCTGTCCGTCAATAGTTATTTGAGCTTGATGCTCCCCGCCCAAAACTAAAATTTCAAGGATATCTTCAGGTGAAAAAATCATAGGACGGGTATTTAACGAAAATGATGAAATCGGTGCCGCAATCATCGCTTTCATTTTAGGATGCATGATAGGTCCTCCCACCGCCAGTGAATATGCAGTCGAACCGGTCGCAGTTGAAATTATCAACCCATCGGCTTTGTATGTCACAATCTCTTCTTTATTGACAGCCAAACGAATATCAATCAACCCGCTGATTGGTCCATTGTCGATAACAACATCATTAAGGGCATTGGGAGATTCGACATTTTCAATCCCGTCTGCTTCTACTTTTAAAAGCATCCGTTTCTCAAGTGAGTACTCCCCTTTTACAATAGCATCAAGTGCTGGCAGTAACTGCTGTGGAGTTAATTGAGTAAGAAACCCAAGCGAGCCGAGATTGATTCCCAAAATAGGAGTACCTGCTGAACCAACCGCACGTGCCGATGCCAGCATAGTTCCATCTCCACCCATCGAAACCAAAATATTGACTTTATCTACAAAATCAGACCGTTTACAATAGTTTAGATTATTATTAAAATGACCTTTAAGATTATCACAGACAAAAAGCTCATGACCGGATTTTTCAGCCCAATCGATAAAAAACTTTATAGCTTCTTCAGCACCTCGACGTTTGACATTGGCAATTAACCCGAACTTCATAATTGAATTCTCTATGATACTTTTTTAGGGCTGTTATGTTTACGGAACCTGAGTTTATGTAAAAACCCCGATGATGATTCTTTTCCAAAACATTCTGAAATTGTATGAGCAATCGAATCTACATCAAGATGAATCTCTTTTAGAAGCTGGTCTCTATTTCCATGCGTTACATATTGGTCGCCGATACCGACAACTTTCAGTTTACCTTTATAATCGTTGCTTGTGAGATACTCAGCAATAGCTTGTCCAAAACCGCCCCGTATTTGGTTTTCTTCAATGGTTACAATATACTTGGCACGGTTCTTTATTTTTTCGAGCATCTCATAGTCAAACGGTTTTACAAACCTTGCATTCACAACCGCAATAGAATGAGAATCTTCATCGAGAAGTTCAACAGCTTTATAGGCAGTATCCACCATAGTACCTACTGCTAAAATGATAACATCTTTATCAATAGTATCAGCATCCCATTTTCCCCATTTGATAGGTTTAATTTCTGTTGTCATATCTGTCGGGACATTATCACGTGGATACCGAATAGACACAGGACCTTCAATGTCGTTATCTGCCGTATAGTGAAGCATCGACCGCAGTTCATTGCCGTCTTTTGGGGCGGCAACTGTGATATTTGGAACAGTCGAAAAATATGTTAAATCAAATGTGCCGTGGTGGGTCGGTCCGTCATTTCCAACAAGTCCGGCACGGTCCATACAGAAAACAACCGGAAGTTTTTGCAAAGCTATATCATGAATAATTTGATCATAGGCACGCTGCATAAATGTTGAGTAGACCACAAAGTACGGTTTCATATTTTCAGCAGCTAATCCACCGGCAAAACATCCGCCATGCCCTTCGGCAATCCCAACATCAAAAAAACGTTTTGGGAACTGTTCTGAAAATTTGACAAGTCCAGTACCGGTTGACATTGCTGCTGTGATTGCAATTACTTTGTTATTTTTCTCGGCAAGTTCGACCATAATATCACCAAAAATTTTTGTATATGACGGTCTTGAGGGACTGCTTTTAGCTATTTCTCCGGTAACTTTATCAAATTTACCCACTCCGTGATAGGCACCCGCATTTTCTTCAGCAGGTTCATACCCCTTGCCTTTCACGGTAGCAATATGAAGCATCACAGGTCCGGAAATTTGTTTTAAATCTTCAAGAGTTTTAATCATCAGTGGTAAATCGTGACCGTCAATAGGTCCAAAGTATCTGAAACCTAATTTTTGAAATAACATTCCCGGGACTAAAAACCCTTTGATAGATTGTTCAATATTGGAAATCGTTTTCCGAATTTTGTCACGCCGTTTAAATTTTCCGGTAAGTTCCCAAACTTCAGTACGGAGCTTATTAAATTTTTCATCGGCAAGAATTGTAGTCAGATATTTCGACAAAGCACCAACATTTTTAGAAATAGACCAAGTGTTATCATTTAAGATAACTATCAAATCCTTTTTTAAATGTCCGGCATTATTCATACCTTCAAAAGCAAGTCCGCCGGTCATTGAACCGTCACCGATAACCGCAATAACTTTGTTATCGCCTCCAACATTATCACGGGCTGCGGCAAATCCTAAAGCTGTAGAAATTGATGTAGAGGCATGCCCCGCTCCATAGTCATCATATTCAGATTCTGACCGTTTTGAAAACCCTGCCAATCCGCCATACTGCCTGATAGTATCAATTTTATCTCTACGTCCGGTCAAAATCTTATGCCCATACGTCTGATGACTGACATCCCACAATATTTTATCTTTTGGCAGATTAAAGACATGATGTAGTGCGATTGTCAGTTCGACTGCTCCCAAATTAGATGCTAAGTGACCGCCTGTTTTAGAAACCGCTGAAACAATATCCTGACGGAGTTCATCCTTGAGAATCATTAACTCATCAAGAGTAAGTTTTCTTGTATCAGCAGGTGATTTTATATGAGGAAGTATTTTCATCTTATTTTATACGTATCATTTAATTATTTCGTTGTCCGATATATTTTGCCAGTTCAGACAGAATAGTATCATCAAATTCCGCAACCATAGCAACAGCTTCTTCTATTAATAACCGAGCATCTTCTTTTGACTGTTCAATACCAACAGCTTTTGGATATGTTGCTTTACTCAAACCAATATCAGAGCCGACCGGTTTTCCCATGGTCGCTGTATCGCCCTCAATATCTAAGATATCATCAATAATTTGAAATGCCAAACCAATCTTTTCACCATAAATTGTCAATCTTTCAAGTTTTTCATCAGAGGCATTGGCAAGTATCGCCCCAATCCGAACCGATGCTCTAATTAATGCTCCGGTTTTGCGAGTATGAATATTGATAATATCATCTTTGGTAACATCTTTTCCCTCAGCTTCTACATCTGCCATTTGTCCGCCAATCATTCCAACAGTCCCCAAAGCATGAGCTAATTCCACAACTGCTTTTGTCGAACCGGTTGATGCAAGCAAGTTAAAGGCTACATCGTGAAGTGCATCACCTGCTAATACCGCAGCAGCTAAACCAAATTTTTTATGACAGGTCGGTATTCCCCGACGGAGGTCATCATCATCCATACACGGCAGATCGTCATGTATCAAAGAATATGTATGCACCATTTCAAGAGCAGCCATGGCATAATGAATAGAAAGGTCTTCACCGTCTAAATTACCTCCACAATATTCATAGGCTGAATAGGCTAATATCGGGCGAAGACGTTTCCCCCCTGCCATCACAGAATATCTCATCGCTTCATGTAAAATCTTAGGCTCAATATCAACAGACGGAAGATACCGCATCAACTTTTTATCGGTAAGTTTTTTAATCTTTTCCAAATATGTTTTTATATCCACAGTAGATACCGGCATTTATTCGTTGCTTTCTGATTCAAAATTTGTCTCAAACAACTGTCCATTTTCTTCGGTGATTATTTTTACTTTTTTCTCAGCTTCTTCTAATTTGCCATTACAAAACTTGGCAATTTCTAATCCCTCAGTGTAGAGGGTAATAGATTCCTCTAAAGATTTTTCGCCGTTTTCCAAATCATCGGTTATCTCTTCAAGACGCTCTAAAGCTGATTCGTAATCTTTATATTTTTTCTTTGCTGTCATCTATTTTTTCTTTCGTGCTTCTGTTACGGTAGAAATTATACTTCCGTCGGTTACAATAGTTTCTATTGAATCACCGTTTGCCACATCCTGTACAGAATTTACAACCGTCCCGCTTTTTTCTCCTCTTGTTACAGAATACCCACGGGCTAAAATTTTTAGAGGAGACAATGAATCAATACGGGCAACGGCTAAAGATAGTCGGTTTTTATGAAAATCAAAAGTCTTTTTTCCCGCAGAATGAAGCAGTCTGACCGAGGAGTCTAAATATTGCTGACGCTGCCGAACTAAATCAAGCGGACGTTTAAAAACAGGACGGTCTAAAAGTGAAGTAAGATAATCTTTGGCTGTCTCTACCATATTTTGAATATAAGTTGTTTGCTGATAGACAAAACCGTTCACTTGTGATGAAAATTCCTCTTTTGACCAAACTGCAAGTTCGGCTGCAGCCGATGGTGTCGGAACTCGTAAATCGGAAACATAATCTGCCAGAGTTGTATCTATCTCATGCCCGACTGCTGAGATTACCGGAATACGAGAATCAAAAATAGCTCGAACGACTTCTTCGGTATTAAAATTCCAGAGGTCTTCAAGTGAACCACCACCACGACCGGTTATAATAATATCAATATCATTCTTCTCGTTAAAATATTCAATCCCTTTGGCGATGGTCAACTCTCCCCCGTCACCTTGCACGGTGGCAGGATAAATAACGAGTTGGACAGAATCATTTCTACGTTTTGAAATCTGTATAATATCTCTAATAGCGGCACCTGTCGGCGAGGTGACAATTCCGATTTTTTTCGGAAACCGCGGAATTTCTTTTTTATGAGATTGGTCAAAAAGACCCTCTTTGGAAAGCTTTCCGTAGAGCTGCCTGAATGCCAGTTCAAGTTCACCAACCCCGACCGGAACAATCTTGCGACAGTTGAGTTGGTATGAACCGCCTTTCTCGTAAACGGCAACATCACCGTAGATAAGCACTTTCTGCCCATTTTTCGGTTCAACTTTTAATTTGGCACCGACCGAACGCCAGATGGTGACTTTGATAACTGCCTTGTCGTCTTTGAGTGAAAGATAGCGATGCCCTGATGAATGATGTAAATATCCTGAGATTTCCCCCTCAACCCAAATATTGTTGAAGGATTCCTCGAGTTGATTTTTTATCATCCGCGTGATTGCGGACACTGCGTATGCTTTTGGCTGCTCTTGCATGGACAGAAGATATGTTTTTTTACAAATAAATCAACAAGAAGAATTATTTGTCATACTGTGCGGAGTCGAAGTGTGCTAAATAATCTGCCCCCAATGTCATTCCAGCGAAAGGACATGTTGCCCCCCATTCAGTCTTTGCGAGTTGAGTGAGTGATAACGAACGAGACGTGGCAATCTCATGTTTTTATAATCGGTCATACTGCCCGCCTAGGCGGGGTCGAAGTATGCTCATTCTGTCTTTATGTTTTTATAATTGTCATTTCCCTCTTTTTAAGTTTTGTAGGTCGCGGTTCCGTTGGTTTGAAATCGTTAGATTTCAAAATCGAGAAACCCGACAGGATGTTGAAAGAATAATAAAAAACACGCTATTTCAAAAAACGAACCCATTTTGCTGTAACAGATCGGAAGAGCGTCGTGTAGGGAAAGAGTGTAGATCTCGGTGGTCGCCGTATCATTAAAAAAAAAAAAAAAAAAAAAAACGTAAGAAAAAAAGAAAAA
The DNA here is from genome assembly GCA_913009765.1 of uncultured candidate division Zixibacteria bacterium. The sequence continues at coordinate 76 of CAJVYT010000229.1, read as the reverse complement.
GAAAACATAAAAAAAAAAAAAAAAACAGAATAACAATACAAATCACGATAGATAAAAGCTAGACGAGCGATGTCGA
>CAJVYT010000228.1 GCA_913009765.1 uncultured candidate division Zixibacteria bacterium | reverse complement strand
ACGCCCATGATGCCTTCTCCGGCAATCAGCTTCGAGCCCGGCAGGATGCCTTGTTATTTGCGCTCTTCCAACATTTCAGAATCACCCTTTTTTTGCAAAATAGCGGATGGTGCCACTGAAATAAACAAACATTGACATGATAAACTAAAAAAAGGATTTGAACTTTTAAAATATTTAGGTATCTTTATATTGAACTTGAAAATTTTGGAGATTTCTAATGAAAGCTCAAGTAACATCAGATGGCTTGATTGTTCCCAAAAACATGTTGAAAGGCGTTCAGGAGGTTGATATTCGTAAAGAAGGAGATCTCATTTTTATCGTACCTCTTTCTTCGAATGACCCGATAAATCAATTGGGCAAGTCACCAATTACTGATGAAATCAATGATGCGTCGGAACATCACGATAATTATATTTATCAGCGATGAAAAAAGTATTTATTGATACCGGCTATTTGCTTGCTCTTGAACTTGCGAATGACAAGTTTCATAAAATTTCTATAGATCATTGGCAGAGTATTCAAACGTCAATGCCAGAGCTTATTACAACGTCTTATGTTTTTGATAAAGTCGTAACTTTTTTTAACAATCGTGGATATCATTCAAAAGCAATATCAATTGGGAATCTTTTATTACAGAGCCCAACTGTCCGTTTTATTCACATAAACGATCAATTGTTTTATGAGGGGTGGACATTTTTTATGAAACATCATGATAAAAATTATTCACTCACCGATTGCCTCTCTTTTATAATAATGAGTAAATTAATACTTTACAACTGAAATTCTATCCAAAACTGGCAAAAAATATCAAACAGTTTGTAAAGCAGGGATTAATAATTGTTCTTTGATAACTAAAGCCGCACAGACAGCTTGTTTTCCCAAAGGAGAAAAATAATATTTATAACAGCGTCCGACTTTTCTAATAAGACCGTGCAGTCGTAGTCTTTTCAGCATACGCGAGATTTGTGCTGAACTTTTATCAGCAAAAAAGCGTTTCAGATCTTTATTTCTAAAACCGCCGATTACAAATTCGCCCCTGGCAATGATCAGTAAGAGCTTGAGGTCGTCTTTATCAAAGAAATTAAAGCCTCGAAAATTACGCCCTTTTTCTTTAACCGATCGGCTCAAATGCCGCAGCCTTTTCCGTCCGTCGGCATTAATTTTAAAAGAGGAAATAAATTCCAAATAACGTCGGTTGCTCGCCTTCATGTTTTTCAATAACGGCGAAAGACTGTAAATATTCTTTTTCATGGGAGCATACTTTTGGGATGTTGTCCCGTCCCGATGTTCTACCGTACGGTAGTGCTTAAAAAAGGAAACGTTATTTGCTGTAGTTTCGATTCTAAGAATCTTGTGAAATTTATCATACATTTTTATGGACACTTTACCCATGCTGTGTTTGATGCGGCTGCCTTCAAGACGGACATTATAGCGATTGCCCATTTCTTGCTTATAATTTCCATGTAATTTCTGCCCGAGAAATGTGGCAATGTTGTCAGGCTTCACAGTATGAATAGCTGTTTCAATCAAATCATCATAAAGTGACTTGAGCATTTTTTGCTCCTGGAAAATTATATCCGTCGAGTATTCAACCTGCATCAAACTCCAGTGATATTCTTGCTCAAGTTCATCCATCACCGGGCAGAAAAGATGGCTATAGTTATCAAGAATCTTATGAAGAATGCTGACATCAAGTTGGTCTGAAAGTTTTTGGGCTTCCTTAAAATCTTCGATAGAATCAAAAGCGTTGTCAATAAGTGAAAAACGCAAACCCTTTTCTGCAAGTTTTGAGGCAAGCCAGTTGTGGCCGTTAAAATAAAACTGAAGCCGGAACGGACACCAGGTCGGCACACGAAGATAACAAAGTCCCAGCGTTTCGTCGATAAAGTAAAAATAGTAATGAAGGCACCTTGACGTCTTTGGCTTTAAAAATGTTGCATGGGTCTGTTGGTCATGCCATGGATAATAGCCGGAGCAGGTCTCCATGGCTGATAAAATATGGACCAGGCCCGGACGATCTCCACGTTCTTTTAAAACTTTTTTAATCACGCTTTCTTTTCGGATGCTCTTTTTTGCGATGTACTCAATTTGAATGCCGTTTTCTTTTGCAATTTTTTCCGCGTTCTCACGTACCTTTTTACGAAGTGTAACGGCAAACGGCAAATAATCAAAAATGCGAATACCATGGCTATAAAGCCATGACGTCATGCCGCGGACATAACAAATTGTCGGCAGTGTTCCAGTGATAACTACACGATCAAAACAGGAAAGTACTCCTGATATTTGATCTTTATGTTGGTCTATTAATAATTTCATCGTTTCTCCCAAGTCTGTTCAACTCGAAGAGAAAGATATAAATATTTTTTAAAAATGAAAACTTTTTGGTTCCGGCTTGTCCGGGTTAGGGGGTAACAACTTTTCGCCTTGAAATTAACAAGGAGGAAAGTTATGGATAGCCAAGGTAAAACCGGCAATTACGGCAAGCATTACACGGTTGCCGAAAAGCAAAAAATACTTCAAACTGTCCGAGCGACGAACGTAAAGACAGCGGCCGAGCAATTTGATGTTTCACCCGCCATCATCTATCGCTGGCAAAAACTGATGAAAGAGCAGGGCATTGCCGGACTTGAAGACGGCCGCAAAGACAATCGCGGCGGCAAGCCTGTGCCCGATTGGAAACGCAAAAAAGTCCTGGCCGTCAAAGAAACCGATCCTGGATTTGGCCCAAGCCAGATTCGCAACCAGTTACGGCGTGAAGGCGTCACCATCAGCATCGAATCGATTCGCACAATTCTCAAAGACGCAGGCTATGAACTCGACCGCCGTCATGCTCCGAAAAAAGAGTACACGCGTTTTGAAGCCTCCCGTCCATTGGAGATGGCGCAAATCGACATTTGTGAATTTTATATTCACAAACAAAAAGTGTACCTTGTTTTGCTGCTCGATGATTACAGCCGCTTTCTTTTGGGTTTTGCACTTTTAGAACAGTGCAACATGGAACTGATCGAGCGCATGGTTACCGAGGCGATCAACCGCTACGGCAAAATGGAACGTCTGGTTTCCGACCGTGGCTTTGTGTTTCACGGCTGGCGTGGCATTAACGGCTTTGAAAAGTTTTTGGAAGAAATGGATATTTACCATATTCACACCAGCCCGTATCATCCGCAGACCATTGGCAAAATCGAAGCGGTGAATAAAACCATCCAAAAAGAGCTGGTACGCCAGGTCGAGTTTGCCAGTGTTGCCGATGCACGCGACAAAATCAATGACTGGCTCTGGCGATACAATTATCACCGGGTGCATCAAGGCCTGGACGGGCTGTGCGTGCCGGCCGACCGCTTTCACGGTTGGTTGCCGGAGGTACAGCGCAGCATGGCCAAACTGGTTGAAAACGGCATTAACCTGTCCGATCGCCTGGTCAATTTATTCAACATTTCTTTGCATCACGGCAAAATAGAGTTGACAATTTTGGGACGCAAGATGTATATTGAGCAAACAGCTTCATCCGTTTAAACGAAAGGGCGTCTTGCAAAATGTCAAAATGTACAAAGGAAGAGATAGCAGCCATTTTACATGCGGCCGAAATTCTAAAACAGAAAGGCTTTTCCGAAAAGATCAACATCTCTGCTTTTTGCCGGGAAGCGGACATCAGCCGTAAAAATGCGTATAAGCACAAGAAAAAAATCAATGTCACCGTCTCATCGCTGGAAGAGATGAATCAGCGCCTGCAGCAGCAAAAGCAACAGGTTGAGCAAAAGCTTCATCACGCTGAAAAACGTGCCCGCCAGGCCGATCTGTATTGGGAACTGCGCAACATTCTGGTGACACTCAATGCGGACATAAAAAAAAACGGTTCGGCATGGACAGCCGAGCGGCAGAAGCTTACCGACGAGTACAACAGAATTTCAAGCTTACTCGGACAAGAGCCGCACAACTTTTGGGACTGAGTACGCATATTCTTTCTGCCTGGGAGAAAACGCCGGAATCGAAAGAATCCCTGAGCGGCAAAACGACGACTTTTACCGATGCCCAGATCCAGTTTATTGTCGAGCTATACAAGAGTTATGAGAAAGAACGCCAACGAGTCAAGATCAATGCTTTTATGAAACATTTCAGAGAAAAATGGAACCGGCAATCGTGGCTGACGCCGCCACCGTCGCGCAAGGCCGTGGAGGATATGCTTTTGGCGAATGGCTGCCGCAAGCCCAAAGCCAAAGCATTGCCCAAGGCAAATTATCACCCGCCGGTGAAACGGTATTTTCCACATGCGCAAACGGTTTTGGACGGCAAGCAGGTCGTGGTCTCCCTTGGCGGGCAGCAACATCCGTTTGTTTTGGAATTTAGCAAGGACATGGCTGCCGATGCTATTGGCGGATGTGCGGTCGGAAAAAGCGAGACTGCCGAACTGGTCAAAAGCGCTTTTCAGGATCACTGCCAAAATCACCGCAAACCACTTGCTGCATTGGTGGATAACGGCAGCGGCAACGCCAAAGCAGCCATCGATTTGGGCGCTGAGGGCACACTGATGATCAAAGCGCATCCTTACCGTCCCGAAACCAAAGGGCAGATCGAAGGCGAATTTGGGTTGTTTGCAAGAAAAGTCTCGCACATCAAAATCGAGGGAAACACACAGCAGCAGCAGGCCATGAATATTTTGAAAACTATCGCTAAAGTTTATCTTCGCCTGCGCAATCAAACGCCGCGGTGCTCGGTTTGCCCGTTTACACCGAAGAAGCTGATGAAAGCTAAGGTCGACTCGATAGAAGCAGAACAGGCTTATAAAACTCTCAAAGCGCAACAAGATCGAAAAAAAACGCAATCCGAGCGGCGTTTAAAAGTCTCTGCCGAATTTCACGATCTGGTCGACAGTATTGTCAAAGAACATAAACTGAGCGGTGATCTTTTGGTTTTCAAAAAATACCTGAAATGGATCGAGCTGTCGACGATCAGAAAAGCTGAACAGCAGTTTGCCGTGCAAAGCCGGCACGATAACTTTAGTCCGGCCAAAAGAACAATGGCCTATTTTTCTGCCATTGCCCGCAACATGCAAAATGAAAAAAATCAAACTCGCAAGCAGCAGGCGGCCCGACGTCGTTACGCATTGGACAAAATGGACAAGCAAAAACGAGAAAAAATCAAATCCGAATTAAGAGAACAAAAAGAAAAAAACCTGCTGGAAAATCAACCGCATCTCAAAGTTATCTCTGCTTTGCAAGCTGAAATGGCATTACCGGTTGAATTCAGAAAAACGATCAACATATTTAAAAACAAAATCGACCAGGCGCTTTTGGCGATTCTGAGAAAAAAACAACAACGCCAAAAAGTGTTTATCGAAAAAATTCATGAAAATATTATGGCGCTCAGTGAATTTTCCATGGAAACTCGTTACCAACTTGTGAACCAAATTAATGAGCGCATAAATACTTTATCACTCAAACCAGCAAAAGTTGTTACCCCTTTTAAGTGATTTTTTTATGAAATTTATTTCTTATATACAAATATATTTGTTATAGTTTGGCGTCTATGACTATAAGAGAATTTGTAGAACACTGCCGAAAGTGGAGCCTGTTAAAACCATCAGTAAGCACTGTTAAAAGAGTTCTTGATTATGTAGGTCGATTTATTAAAGAAAATGGTTTGCCAGATGACATAGCTGAAAAAGAACAAGTCGCTTCGGAGGCTGTTACTCTAGCGATAAGCATGGACGCCACAAGTATTAACATAAAAGATGAAGGTTGGAAACACGCCAGCGCTGCTACAGTAAGTACTTATGATGCTGAGGGGAAACGTTTAAATACCATTTATATAGGTCGTATGCCTGAAAAAGGGAAGAAAACAATTAAGGCTTTATTGGAGAAAGAAGTTGCAGCGAAACTATCTAAACATAAATTCAAGTATGTAGTATGTATTGCAGATGGAGCCAGAGAATTCTGGCGATATTTTCGCAACAAATATCCTGACGCTATACATGTTATTGATTTTTTCCACGTTGCAGAGCATTTATCTAAATTGTCCCAGCTTCTATTTATGAATGATTTGGATGCAAAAACATGGTATGAGAAGTATAGGAATATTCTAAAAAATGATCCCAATGGCGCTGCAAAGCTAATACGAGCCGCAAGATATCGCAGAAGTTTAATTAAAAAAAATAACGAGATTGAATCTGAACTCAAATATCTACAACACAATAGACATAGAATGGATTATTATAGCTTAATTGAAAAGCATCTTCCTATTGGTAGCGGCGTAATAGAGGCAGCATGTTATAATACTCCCCAAAATTAGGACAGGTAGTTAAGGTGATAAATATTTATATTAACTACCCAAAGAAAGGGAGCATGAGATGCTAGGGAAACGAAAACGTTACAGTGCCGATTTTAAAGCAAAAGTTGCAATTGAAGCTTTAAAAGAACAAAAGACATTATCTGAGTTATCGAGCAAATTTCAAATTCATCCGAATCAGATTACTCAATGGAAAAAGCAATTGCTTGGCAGTTCAAAAGATATTTTTTCAAGCTCAACCAAAAGCAAGAAACGGAAGCAAGAATTTTTAGAGGATGAACTTTATAAACAAATTGGTCAACTCAAAGTTGAATTAGATTGGCTTAAAAAAAAACTCCAATTATAGTTTAACAAGGAAGCGAGTCTTAATAGACCCGACTTGCAAAGACATTAGCATTTCAAAGCAATGCGAGCTTTTAGATATCCATCGATCTGGCTATTAACGGTGATGGCTCCTTAGATAATTGGCCCTCAGGGTGAACTTTCTGATATCGTCCGGCGCGGGCCAGGACCTCAAGTTTAATCGAGCCACCCGGCCAATGGTTGCAATAACTCGTTGCCGGGTCTTTTGACCTTCGCGACGGGTTTCTACTATTTGTAAATATTGATATTTTCCGGGTTTTTTGATTCGTGTGAACATTGGGGTCTCCTTAGATCGGAAGAGCGTCGTGTAGGGAAAGAGTGTAGATCTCGGTGGTCGCCGTATCATTAAAAAAAAAATCATCCGTCAGCCTCCTCTCGCTCAATCTGTATACCATCACAGCTTCTAC
>CAJVYT010000227.1 GCA_913009765.1 uncultured candidate division Zixibacteria bacterium | reverse complement strand
ATACTATTTTTCTGTCAATACTTATTATTGGTTTGCATTTTGCTGCTGTTTTGCTTTGAGTAGTTCCAATTCTGCTTCTTTTGCTTTGAGGGCAGTTGCTTTAGCTTTTAGCTCTAAGTCACGAAGGTCATATTTGTAAACCTGTGAGGTAGAACCGTCTAAGTTTGTAGATGTTACCATCTCAGCCTCAGCATCTGTTGGTGGGAGTGGGCTACTTGCTGCTACTGAGCCGTAAGAGGTAGGAGTAAACATAGCTGTTATCCAATGATTATAAGCATCAATATCAGTTCCTGTTGCACCTCCCATTCCTTCTAGTCTAAATGTATATGTACCTGCATTTTTAAAATATACTCTATCAACAAAAAAAGGATAGACAATTTGGTTATTTGTACCACTTATTGGACCTGACAAATTGTAATACGGATTAATTAGAGCTCCACCAGCAGTTTCATCAATTTGTAAGACAGCTACATTATATCCTGTCATTGCATTATGTCGAACCCAACTTCGGCCAGTAACATAAATATATCCACTCGTAGGAATTGTAATTGATACAGTAACTAAATCCTGCATAGTTGTTGTGAAAGTTTTTAATGATGAGGAATGATTTGAAGCAATCCCCGGTTCATCTAATATTTCGGTATTGTCAATTGCATTATTGGGAAAGAGTACGGTTGAATTTCCTGCTGCTCTAGTATTCAAATATATGTCCTCTGCCCCAATTGGATCAGATAAGGAGAGATATCCTCCAGTATTGTAACCTGCACCAAGATCAACTGTTCGAGTTCCATTATTATCATATAATAAAAATTCACCAAAACTACCAGCTATAAGGTAAGCATTTAATAGATTGGCAAAACCAAACAATTTAACTGTGCCTACATTAGATTCCGATGTAATAATTCCTCTTGTATTGCCACCATTTTGAAATACAAGACTTCCTGACATAGTATCACCGATTGTACTCACATATTTTGAACCGTCAATTTTTGAAGCATAAGGGACAGTATTTAATTTTGAGCGTGGAAATAATTCAGCATCAGTTCCTACTGTAATTCCTAAATATCTGGTTGTGTCATCAAATATTCCCGCTGGTAAGGCAATATTGCTCCCTAATTCATAGGTAAACAAACCTCCATTTGTGGTAATATTCTGAAAACCAGTGTTCCAAAGGTCTGCCCCACCAACAGCGGCATCATAGATGATGAATTTGACAAGGTAAGCTCCGTCTGCTACCGGAGAACCTGATGCATCTGTTAAACGTCCCTGATAGTTAATTGTGTTTGGTACTTGGGCTGAAATAGAAACCGCAAGTAGCAGAAAGCAGATGATTGTAAAAATTTGTTTTAATGACATTTGTTACTCCTTAATGAATTATATTATTTGTTTGTTTCATCATTGCGATTACGTTGGTTTTTAAGAAACAGGGCATCTCGTTCATGTTGTGCTTTTAAAAGTTCAACCTCAGCCTTTTTAACTCTCAGTTCAACATCTCTCAGGTCATATTTATAGCCTTGTGAAGTTGTTCCGTCAGGATTTGTCATAGTTACTTGGGTTGCCTCAGCATCGGTAGGTGGTTGGGAGCTAACAGCCGATACTGTTCCATAAGAGGTAGGAATATATATGGCAGTTAGTATCGAATTGTAAACGCTAACATCAGCACCAATAATATCATTCTTTTTACCTTCAACTCTAAAAGTATAAGTTCCTGCTGAAGGTTTATAATAAACCCTATGACAATTAGCAGAACGAAAGAATTGCTTAATAGAAACAAAGTTATCATCTCCAACAAGGGTCAAATATGAAGAAATTGATCCCCCTCCGGCTGATTCATCTATCTGTAAATAAGCGAAATTACCATTTGTAGAATTTTGGAAAACAACATAACTTTTAGAATACAGAAAAATATATCCCGGAGCTGGTATTGTTATTGAAGTTGTTACAATATCTGTCATGTTCAAAGTATCTGTTAAACTTACAAAGAAAGATTGAAGAGATGATGTAATACCGGATTCGTTAAGTATTTCATTGCTGTTTACAGCATCCGTAGGTAATTGTACGGAATTATTACCGGTTGAATTGCCGTACAATCTTATTGTGTTAGTCCCCGAATTGTCTGATAATAACAAATCACCTCCACTACCGGCACGCAGTTTGGCAGATAAATCTCCATTGGTATTATATAAATCGACTTCTCCATAAGAATCACCCCAAATCATAGATTTCAAATTTCCATTATCTTTTAAAAGCAAATCTGAAACATTACCGGTAATACGAATACTTCCATCGTCTGTACCGTTATTATCACCATCAAAATAAAGAGAACCTTTTAAAGTATCACCTAATTGTGAAATACCTTCATTATCAACTCCGTCTGCAAATCCTGACGGCATACTGCTGATATGTGACCAAGCTACATTATCTGCTGTAGCAGCATTAAAAGCATAGGAAGAAGGACTGAACCGAGTACGAGGAGATAACTCAGGGTCTGTACCAACTGTAATACCTAAATATCTATTGGTGTCTGAAAAGATACCAGATGGTAAAGTAACATTACTTCCCAACTGATACGTAAATAAACCATCAACGGTATTAATAGTTTGAAAACCTGTGTTCCATAAATCAGTTCCTGCGGTAGGGGCATCATAAATGATAAATTTGACTAAATACGCACCATCAGCGACTGGAGAGCTTGATGCATCGGTTAAACGACCCTGATAATTAATTGTGTTTGGCACTTGGGCTGATATGCTTGCTGTAATTAAGAGAAAATAAATAATTGTAGTAAGTTGTTTGAAAGACATGGTGCAAAACTCCTCAACGTTTTTTTAATCTTATTATATCATATATATATCGGAAGAAATATTATATTATTGCGTATGTAATTGTATAATTATCTAATAAGGTACAAAATGTTTGGTATTTTACAAGTAAAAACCTTCAGTTTGTAATAATGTTCTATCAAATAAAGCAACAGAGATAATAAATAAAGAATAAAATTAGCAGAATAGTATAATGAAGTGTATATGATTCATAGATAATTTAATAAAAACGAATAATAGTGTTGCTTATTTGAAACAAAGCTATTATTTATTCATAGATAAATATACAAAAGGAGATAGCTATGATTGATAGAACAGATAAGAAAATTCTAAATGTATTACAAGACAATGGTCGCCGAGCCAATAAAGATATTGCCGGAGATATCGGTATGGTTCCATCGGCTATTTCTGAACGGATTAAAAAGCTCAAAGACAAAGGTGTCATCAAAAAATTTGAAACTCGTCTTGACCCTGTCAAAGTAGAAAAAAACCTTTTAGCATTCGTATATGTTACAACCAATGAACAGGTCAATGGGTGGGACACCGGACACAAACTTGCCGAGATTGAAGAAATACAGGAAGTGTACAATGTTGCCGGGGAAGATTGCTATTTAATTAAAGTTCGGGTGAAAGATACTAAAGGTCTTTCAGATTTACTGCGTGAAAAAATCGGTGTTATCGAAACAGTAGTATCGACCCGCACAACGATTGTGTTAGATACCTACAAAGAATCTTGCCATATTAAATTAGATTGATATATATGACAAGGTAAAAGGTATTCTATCTGTCGCATATTAAAAATAATGCTATTCAAGATTATTCCAGACAGGAAAGTGCCGCTGAATGTCCTGCGAGCCAACCGGTTGAAAATGATGCCTGTAGATTATACCCGCCGGTGTCACCGTTGATATCTAAAAGTTCTCCTGCTATATATAAACCGGAAATCAGTTTGGACTCCATCGTTTTGGGATGAATCTCTTTGATATTTACTCCACCCTGCGTAATAATAGCTTCTTTAAAAGGTCGATACCCTGTGATTTCCATTTTAAAATCTTTGAGCCACAAGCGAAGTTGTTTTCTATCGTCTGCTCTTATCTGTGAACCCGTCAAATCATACGGAATAGATGTTTGCTCTAAGCAAATTTCTATTAACTGCATAGGAAGCAGTTTTTCCAAAATGATTGCAATTGGGATTTTGGAGTTTGTCTGAAATTCACGAAGCAGGCGGGCATCAAGTTTTTTATTATCCAAGGCAGGTTTTAAATCTATTCTGAAAATAATATTTTTAACACCATCGTTTATTTGGTCAACAATGTTACGGCTGAGTGATAAAATAATCGGTCCTGCTAAAGTATTTGACCTGAAAAAAAGCTCACCAAATTTTTCTCCTGTTTTTTTACCTTCGGCAAAAACACGGGCATTGATATTTTTTAAATGAAGTTTATCCAAACGTTTTGCAATATTTCCTTTTACCTCAAGTGTTACCAAAGCAGGACGTACCGGAATAATTGTATGACCGAGAAACTTGGCAAAATTATACCCGTCGCCGGTGGATCCTGTCACCGGATACGATTTCCCTCCGGTAGTCAGGATAACACGGTCAGCATGATATTCTTTATTTTTTGTTTTGACTCCGACTATTTTTTTATTATCTGTCAAAATTTCAGTAACTGTAGTGTCAGTTTTAATCGTCACCCCCTGTTTCTTAGTCCAACGAACTAAGGCATCGGCAACCGCCGGAGCATCATTCCCCTTTGGAAATACCCGACTGCCTCGTTCAGTTTGTATATCTACACCCATCTCGCTAAAAATTCTTGCAACATCGGTGGAGAAAAAAGCATTAAATGCCTGCCGCAAAAATTTTCCATTTTTGCCAAATCGTTCGATAAACTGGGGGATAGGTGCAATATTGGTAAGATTACATCGTCCTTTGCCGGTTATGCGGAGTTTGATTCCCGGAAGTGGTTTTTTCTCAAGGATAGTAACTTCGGCTCCCAGTTTTGATGCTTCGCCGGCGGCAAACATGCCCGACGGACCCGCACCTATAACGATTATTTTTGGTTTAGACAATCTGTTTCTTTCGGTTGTTTGAATACATAATGCGAATATCGATGAAAATAGATAATTGTCAAGTAGGGAATAGAGTTTTCCGGTAGATGAAAGGTACTTTCAAGTCTAGGTAGGCGTTCCAATTCCCAAAAATATAATTGAGAGAAACCCGATATTGTTTTTTTTAAAATTAAATTGTTATTTTAATTCTCCACAACTCCTTTCCGTCGAAGACGGAAACCAGTGCAGAAACAGTTAGAGCAAATAAATCGATACATCTAAAAACTACATCTATTTCTTTATCACAGGTATATAAATATACAACTTTGATTCAGGTTCTTCAGGGTTGAAGTTGTCATCATAAAGTTCAAACTCGGGACCACTTGCTCTGATGTACTCTGATGGGCTTGTTGATAAACCCTCCATTCAGTCTTTGCGAGTCGAGTGAGTGAAAACGAACGAGACGTGGCAATCTCTAACTTAGTGCTTAACAAAAACATGAGATTGCCATTCGCCTAGGCGAACTTTCGCGGACTCCGTTCGCAATGACAGGAAATTTGACTTTTTCAACAAGCCCTGATGAGGGGATCCATTTTTTATAGATGTGTTCAATTGTTTTTATAATAGTCGGCAGACTGCATGTAAAAACAGCGTATTTTTGTTCGGGTATTTTCAACGATATCATGTTAGGTGGTATAGTACTTAAATCTTTCACTTGAAAGCCCACTGTATATGTGAAAATATTTTCTTCCATATCAAAATCAGAGCAAACACCATAAGATGTTACCGGTTGTGTAACAAATGGCATAACTTCACCCATTCTTGGAATAAATTTGTCCCATAGTTTTGGACATGCGTTGTTGTCATTGTTACCTCGGAACTGTATTCCTATAATTTGAAAAGTATCTTTTTTAATTATTTTTGGTTCCATAATTCCTCACTTGTATATTTATTATTTCTGTGCTCATAGAAAGGAATATTTAAACGAATTACAATCACTAATTTAATAAGAAAGGAACTGAAAATTTATAATATTAATTTATATAAAGAAAGATAGGCAGGATCAAGTTATTCTAAGAGATTAAAAGTCTCATCAAGATTAAGTTCGGAATCAGTATCGATTTTTTGTGATTCATCCATATATTGACAACCCACAAGGAGGATACTGTTAATAGGTCGATTGACATTTGGTTGTGGCAGTTCAGAAACATCTATCGGGTCAAAACTCCAAATACCTTTGTTCCATTCCATTCCCTTAAAAATTGCTTTCTCGCCCTGAACAATATTGTTTTCAGCGTAAATAATAATACCATTATGTACATAAATTGTAAGTTGATTGCTTTGAGCAGTCACACTAATCAGGCATGTCTTGCCGCTTCCATTCATCGTTTGCAGTAAATCAATCAAATTCATATCAGCCAGAGATCCAAAAGTACCCATCTTCTCAAGCATCAATATTTGTTTTTTTGAATTGTCGATAATCCTTTTTCTTGCTCTAATAATTTTGATTAAAAATGGATCAAGGTCGTTTTCAGCAGAAAAAATATCTTCAATACCTTTTTGAAGTAATCCGGTTAATTCAAACATGCTGTCATTGTTAGTGAGAAGATATGTTATGACATCGTCAAAATTTATTTCGTGATCTTCAATTTTATTTACAACATCAGAGACTTGTAGGACAGAGCCAACTGCTTCAATAATCAAAATATCTGCTTTACGTTTTTTATGACAATCCATGAGAGTATCAACAGACGAGACAAATTCAGCTTCAAAGCCAAGATTTCCAAGACAATTTTGAAGCATGAGTTTATCTTCGCCGGATTCATTAAAAATAAGCACATAACAACTCTGAGTTACTGATTTAATAATAGTAATAGTGTCATATAAAATATTTATCAACTCAAGACCAACTTCGGGTAGAAAGTCAGAGCCAATTTTTGCTTTTACTATTTCATGAAGCTGTTTAAATTCTTCTGCGGTGAGATTTGATTTATTATATTTACAGTAGATCGGAAGAGCACACGTCTGAACTCCAGTCACACTGATATATCTCGTATGCCGTCTTCTGCTTGAAAAAAAAAAATACTATTTTTTTTTTTTCTTTTTTTTTTCCCTCTGATTATTCTTACTCTTCCTTTTTCTTCTTTACCACTATTTTCTCTTGTCTTCTCTCCTTTCATTCTCTCTTTAT
>CAJVYT010000226.1 GCA_913009765.1 uncultured candidate division Zixibacteria bacterium | reverse complement strand
ATTGTGTGAAATGTGTCATAGCTGTGGCACGGTGGGGCACATCTTTTTTTTTTTTAATGCTACGGCGACCACCGAGATCTACACTCTTTCCCTACACGACGCTCTTCCGATCTAGAAAAATACAGACGCCGACGCTTTCTGGCTAAAGTATCTGGAAGTTCAATATTTGAGGATTTTGCTTGAGGGATAGAATTATCAAGGGTGGGGCTACACTTGGAGTAAGACAAGTTATTTCCTTACCTCTTAATGCACTTGGTACTGGAATCGCGGCTAACCTGCTAAGCCCAGATGACTTCGGCGTATTAGCTATTCTTCTTGTGATGATTAGCCTCTCTTTTTGCATCGTTGACTTGGGGACAAGCAACGCCCTTGTACAAAGCTCGCTTGAACCATCTTCCGGTCTTCTTCAGACAGTTCAACGTTACAAGCTTTTGGGTGTCGTAATATGCTTTATTGGATATGCTTTGCTTTCGCCTTTCCTTGTTGCTTACTATCGTTTACCCCAGTGGACGGGGTATCTTTTTGTCTCCTGTTGTATTATTGGTTGGCTTCAGAGCCAGAGAAATTATCTGAGTTTCAAATTGCAACGGCAATTGCTTTGGTCGAAAATAGCGGCCATAGAGATGGCTGAAATACTGGCCTATAACGTCGTCCTAATAGGGACTGCCTATTTTTTCCGCAATCCATCCTGCTTCATATTTGGACTCGGTGCTCGTTTATCTACTGGTTCCATTCTGATTATGCGGATAAAAAGGCCATCTCAGCAGCCGGAAACAGATAAGACACGATCTTTCAAACATCTGCTTCGTTTCGGTCTGCCCATGCAATCTACCTCTATTCTTTCGCTGATTCAAAACTCGGTAAATCCCATAGTAGTCGGGTCAATAGCAGGGGTTCGCGCGGTAGGGATGATCAACTGGAGTGGCTATGTGACATCTCTTCCCAGGCTTCCTCTTCAGCCTTTTCCTCCATTTCTCTTCTCCGTGATCTCCAGGCGACAGCGAGAGGGAAAATCGGATGACTATTATGTTAAAATGAGCATTAGGTTGGGCACACTTGGTATAACTTTTTTTTCCCTGTTGCTCTTTTTGATGCTAGACACTTTAGTTCCTCTTTTTTTTGGCCAGAAATGGGTTGCATCTATTCCTGTTGCATCTATTCTACTTCTGACTAATAGTACATTCATCCCACATCTTATTTTAATTGCTTTCCTTAATGCAAAGGGACACTCAGCTTCCAGATTGAAACTGTCGCTCATTGAAGCGATCCTTGTTGGAATTTTCGGTGGCGGCGGTGCATTGTTTTTTGGCATCTATGGCTACGCAATCGGAATAATATTAGTTGGCGTGGTTGTCCTAATTTTGGAGAGTAAAGTTACCGAAAGACTTACAGGTTTAAAAGTGGATTTTATATATGTCTACACAATCATGCTATTTGCAACTGGAAGTGCTTTGCTGGCTATATATGCTAAAAACAGCATCCCTGACCAGCATACTTATGCCCCACTGTTGCTTTCTTTGTTTGTTGGACTGTTGACGATGGTATTAGCAGTAGCTTTAAGTTATTGGAAGCAGATCAAAACAGATTTACAAAACGTCCTTTCGATGATGCATACAACAAATCCGGCAATTAGAACACAAGGAAACGATTAATGCCACCTAACGTTTCTATCAGTTGGTTTGCACAACGACCCGGCTACTCAGGAAACAGTAATATTACCAAAAGGAAAGAAGTAAGGAGTAAAGCCAAGTGGCACAAATTGCGCTGGCTTTTGCCTCTATTGTTTTTGATTGGCTACCTATCAACGTATTCAAAGCTCGAAGGATTTGAGATCGAATACCTGGTACTGACTTTTTTTTCTATGCTTGCCTGCTGCTTGCTTCTTACCCGTTTGACCCCTCCTTTAAACAAAAAACTGCCAATCTGGATTATCCTCACTGTTTTTATGGCGGCGTACTACCTTAAATTCTACTGGATGATTTACGATCCTGAAATGTTACCTAATGGCTGGACAATGAAAAAACTCTATTCTTTGATCCAATATCCAACCGTGCTTTTTGAAACTTTTAAAACTATCTCGTATGCCTTTATTACGTTCTGTGTCACTGCCTGGTTTCTGCTCGGGCATACGCGGTATCTTCACATGGAACCCTTGAAAAAGAGGATTAATTACCGGCCAGCAATCTCGATCCTGCTCTGGCTTATCCCGATTCTTATGGGGGTTACAACCTATGTAATGTATTCTACTGGTATGTGCAGGATGGGTGCCGACAACACATATTTATCCTTTCGGCTTGCGGGGTGGATTTTTTATGCCCGATCAACCCTTATCCCGGCCTTATTGTTATTGCTTATTTGGTCCAGCGACAAGGCTGGCCTGCGAAAACACCTTGCATTTGGGATAATTTTGTTATTTTTGCATGGTATGAGTGATATGTTGTTGCGCTCAAGCCGCGGGGCTATTTTGATACCATTTATACTCTTAACGATATTATTCTTGGTCACCGAACGTATAACTAAAAAGCGTATACAATTGTTTGGCGTTATTCTATTGATAACCATATTGCTCTGGCCGGTTATTTCATACTACCGGTATGTCCGAGCAGCTGATTCAACCATATCGATTGATTATAATTTAAAAGAGAGTATAAAAAATGTATCTTCAACCGAATCTTTTTCTTTGCCTGAGATGTCCAAAGAAGCCGCTATTGCGGTCATATTTAGGTTTGTCGGAGCCGACAGCCTAATATATATAATGGGCGCTAATCTGCCACCCCTCTACACCCACGCTTTTGGCATGTCAGTCTCAAGGTTTTTTACGGTTGATGTGGTTGGCTTTTCACCTGATGCTATTATGGGTTGCGCCCCATCTTTTCTGGGATGGTTTTATCTTGTTGGCGGCAATGGACTGGTTGTAATTGCTATGGCCTGTTTTGTGTTCCTGGCCTGGTTTTGCTGGCGCTTGCTTGCGAAGTTAAAACTGCTTTGCCTGCCTGTTGCACAGGCGTTGTTCCTGTGGTGGATTTTTCATCTTTTCAGCTCAGGTGTTCTGGATTCTTTGTATTTAGCGATTCTGGTTATGGCAGGTTCCATCGCAACGTGTGAGTGGCTTCTGCGGACAAGTGGGGGCCGTGGTCGCCTCAAAAAGCATCTAATTGTTCAAGGGCAAGAGTAAAAAAATCATGTTGTGTCATCATTCTAGGTGCTTGGTGTTGCAACAGATTAGGTACAGGACTTGATTTATGAAGAAAGCATTGATTACAGGTATTACGGGTCAGGATGGATCATATCTTGCTGAGTTATTGCTCGAAAAAGGCTATGAAGTGCATGGCATTGTGCGGAGAGTAGCATTTGAAGATCCTATGCATCGGCTTTGGAGAATAAAGCATCTTTTAGACGATATAACTCTTCATGCTGCCTCTTTGGAAAGTTACGCCAGCATATTTAATGTTGTAGAAAAAGTTAGACCCGATGAGTGCTATCACCTGGCTGCCCAGAGTTTTGTAAGTTATTCTTTTGAGGATGAATTTTCTACTATTAACTCAAACATAAATGGGACGCATTATATATTATCGGCTTTGAAGCAAAAAGCGCCTCATTGTAGATTTTACTTTGCTGCTTCGAGTGAGATGTTCGGCAAGGTAAAAGAAACCCCCCAGAACGAAGATACTCCATTTAACCCAAGATCCCCGTACGGGATTTCAAAGGTTGCCGGTTTTTACTTAACCAAGAACTATAGGGAAGCCTATGGCATACATGCATCAAGTGGGATACTTTTTAATCATGAGTCACCAAGACGTGGACTTGAGTTCGTTACACGCAAGATAACATCACATGCTGCACGAATTAAGTTGGGGTTGGAGCAAAAGATTAGGTTAGGGAACATAGATGCCAAGCGCGACTGGGGCCATGCAAAAGAATACGTAAAAGCCATGTGGTTGATGCTACAACAAGAAAAGCCTGACGATTATGTAATAGGCACAGGGAAATGTCATTCGGTAAGAGATTTTTTGAAGATTGCATTCAATTATTTAGAACTTGAACCATACGAATATTTAGAAATAGATGAAGCTTTTTACAGGCCCTCAGAAGTAATGCTTCTACAAGCTAACGCATTAAAAGCAAAGAAAATATTAGGTTGGAGTAATACAATATCATTTGAGTCTCTGATAAAAGAAATGGTTGATAATGATTTAAATTTATATGCATCCGGTAATATCGGTATAGAAAAAAATAGATAATGAGAATCCTCTATCTCCTTCAAGACCTTCCGTACCCACCTACTAATGGCGTTCGAGTGAAGGTTTTTAATGTGATCTCCTATATGGCGGAAACCCATGAATGCCATATATTGAGCTTTGGCGATAAAAACTTACGTTCAAGGGCTCAGGAATTTCAACAAAAAGTACCAGGGATTCGGATATTAAATTTTTTCCCGTTATGTTCCGGTCTTAAATTACAATTGAGTCGGCTGGCTCATCTTATGCATGGGGAGCCGGTGTTTTTAGCAAGGTGGGATGATAAAGCCTTTGCTAAAAGGGTGGAGGAGGCTTTGGGAGCCACACGTTATGATCTCGTGCATCTGGATGCGCTAGGAGTGGCCCCATACGTTCATCTTTGTCAGCATATTCCGACAGTTATTTCTACTACTGACGCGGTATCATTGGCCTATAAACGTGCTGCGAGAGCAAGTCACTGTTTTTTGCGGAAAATCTATCGATTATTCGCCTCGCGGTCAATTGCTCGCTTTGAGCGCAATATATTGCCACTTTTTTCTAAAGTTCACGTGGTTTCGAAGCCGGAGCGAAATTACTTGTCTTCTCATGTGCCCGGGGCTGCTGTTGAATGTATTGAGCATGTAGTACCCGATGAGATATTACGATATCCAAATAGAACCTCTTGTTTTTTATCAGATAATAAACGAATTCTATTTACAGGAGTACTTAGTTCGGAAAGTATAGCGCCAGGATTGCTTGCATTTTTATCTATTGCTTATCCTGTTATTTGCCAGAAATGCCCTGATGTGGAGATGACTATTTTGGGTCGTAATGCCCCCGCGAAAATAAAGAAAAAAATTATAAATATCCCAGGAATTCGTTTTTTGGAATGGGCTGAAGACTACTGTGCTGAACTCATAAAGCCTGAAGTGATAATTTTTCTGGATCGGTCGGGCACGGGTGTTAAAACGAGGGTGCTTTACGCTTTGGGATTAGGGAAAGCAGTAGTCGCCTCACCAGTGGCACTGGAAGGTATAGAGGTGCGTGACGGGACGCATTGTTTTGAGCGAGAGGTTGGCGTAGGTTTTGCCGAAGCCGTTATATCGTTGCTGAACAATCCAGAATTGCGAAAAATAATGGGACAAAATGCTAAGCGACTGATACAAGATAAGTATTCCATGGAAACTACCGGACCCAAATGGGTCAAGCTCTATGAGTCCGCAATTTCAAAGAATTTGCGCAAAACTATGTGGAGTAGATAACGAAGGAATATTATCAAGCCATGAGTTATAGTATCCATTGGTTATGCAATGCACCATCACCCTATAATGATTTTCTGTTTCGATCGTTAGCCGCAGACTCAGCAATTAATCTTAAGGTGCATTTTAAGGAAAAGCACCTCTCTTCGCATCCTTGGAATCAGCCGATGGCACAAGGATTTCCGTCGCGTTATTATCATAAGACCTTTGGGTTGGATGGGGATCTGATCGCCTTGGCGATTAAGGATAAAGATAGTTTGTTCGTTTTAGGTGGATGGAACAATCCTACTATATGGGCTGTTTTGAACATATTGATGTTTCGAAAGCGGCCTTTTATTTTGTGGACAGACACACCAAATGTTGAAAAACACAGGATGTGGCTAAAGGATAAATTACGATCACATTGGTTAAGAAGTATGTTTCATAATGCTGTCGCCGGCATGGGTACAGGCAACCCAGGATGTGAAGCATTGGAGAACATAGGATGCCCCAAAGAAAAAATTCTCAATTTTCCGTATTGGACGCAATTACCAAAAGAATGGAACGATGATAAGGCTATTTCAAAAACATCGACAATTTTTTTTTCCATTGGTCGATTGGATCGCATAAAAGGCTATGACTTGGCGATCAGGGCTTTTGGCAAGGCCGTTCATTCCTCTGAACAGAACGAAATTGAATACTGGCTATTTGGTGATGGTCCAGAACGGGATACTTTAAAGACACTAGCAAAAAAGGTAGGCATGGCGGGGATGATTAGATTTTGGGGTTGGCAAGATCCTGCGTTTGTCCATAAAAAGATTAAAAAGGCAGATGTTCTTATCCATCCTGCATTGTGGGAACCGTATGGCGTGGCTGTTCTGGAGGCAATGGCGCTTGGCAAACCAGTGATAGCTTCTGACAAAACTATGGCAGCGTTGGATCGTATTAAACCCGGTGTTAATGGTTTTATTCATAAGACTGGCGATACTGAACAAATGGCCGAGCAAATGAGTTTTTTTATTCAGAACCTTGATCAAGTAGAAAAGATGGGCAAAGGGGCAAGGCGTACGGCAGAAGAATGGCCAGTGGGGCGAGGAGTCGAGATTATAAAAAAGATTGCTGACAGGGTTATTCCCTTAAGGTGCCTTTAGCTTAAGAACCACGTAAAATTAAATAGGTGAATGGTCAATTGGGCATAAACAGGCAACCTACTTATACTCTCCGAGAATCGTAGAATTCGTACGATACTGATTTTTCCGAATAAACAGTAGGATAGCTTGGCTCGATTCCGGGTCATCAGGTTTCCGCAAGGAGCAAGGGGGAAATCCCCAGGGCAGAACTACACGAAGCGATGGGATACTTCATATGAATTGGTTGATAACCGGCGATTGCGGTTTCATCGGCACCGCGCTTATTCACAGGCTGCAACAGTGTTGATGATCACCCTAATCAGGCCACCCATGATCGGGTTAATCGAGCCACTTTGAAGTGGTCATTTTCGGCTTTCGGACAGGTTTAAATTTTAGACGATTTTGCCGTTTTTTCAACCTCCTTTTTTTGTGATTTTGGTAGTGGTTTTGTGGCGCGATAACTTTTCCCTTCAAGTACCACGCAATAGGCGCCGTGACGAATGCGGTCGATGGTGGC
>CAJVYT010000225.1 GCA_913009765.1 uncultured candidate division Zixibacteria bacterium | reverse complement strand
TACCATCCAATACAAGTTTGAAATTTAAAACAACAACTCCTGTGATTACTGCCCCTCTCCATGTCGTATCTAAATCAAATGCCATGATGTTTCTCCTTTAATTTACAGATAGTTTTGTAACATTCCAGTATCCGTATACTTCAATCACATTAAAAGCAGTTGTGGCATATCCAAGACCATTTGTAGCCTTTGTTGTGCTTGTTCTATATCTAATCTCAAAAGTTTTTTGTGCAGTTATTATAACTTTAGCTTCAACATGAGCAAGATAAGAATGTGGGGATGTAGTATTGAACCTATATGTAATGCCATATTCTTCATAACTTGCATCTGTCACATTATAGATAGCTAATCTTGCTTCATCAATAGCATATAAAACATGACTAACATCAAACCAATAGGTTCCTGCTGGAAGGGTAAGTCGATTAGAAGAAAGCGTTACCGTTAAAACATCGAACTTCTCAGTGTTATACTTAAGCTGTAACCATGAATCTTTTGTTGCATCTCCTCCATCAGTACCAGATGTCTCCGTATGCTGAGCCTGCCAACTGGGCGCAGTTGCTACCGATACACTCGCTGAACCGTCCCTATTGCAGGTAACTGAATCATTGCTGAACTTAATATTCGTTACATCTTTGCAGGACGGATCACCATCCTCATCCATTATTACAGGCGTACCACCTGCATAGGACAGGGTTGCTAATAACAGCATTAAGATGATTAATAGCTTTTTCATTTATTGCCCTTAATTTCAACTGGTTTAACCAGCAAAGGCATAGTTATTATCTGCTCTATCAAAGAGGGTCTGCCTCTGTTGTCCACTTTGATCTTCGTTCCATCTCTTTCTACTTCAACGATTGCGTCTGACTTTGATTTGATCTTTGCTATCTCTACATCGTCTAACCAAATCTTAGTAGTCGTTGCACAGCCTGTTAAGAACAGGATCATGATTATTAGTGTAAGTTTTTTCATATTGTCTCCTATGGGCATCCAGTTATAAGCCCTGATGTTATAGTTACTTGACAGGTGGTTGTGCAGGTTGCGTCAGTGCATAACCAGTATGATGTATTATCAGTTATACCAGCTACGCCAGCGACTTCATAAGCTCCGGCATTGATTGTGTCATCCCCAGTCGCTCCGATTAAGACCTTGCCGGAGCCTACTACGTTCGGATCCAGAATTAAATCAGTGTTGTTATAAGAGATCTTTGCGTCCTGTCCTGCCCCCATAACAACGTCAGCTCCGACACCGTCGCCGTTAAGCATAATTCCATAGTTATTGGTTCCTGTTGTCAGTTTGTCTATCTTAATACCTATTAAATTATCAATTCCGTCAAATGCCAAACTGTTTTCAATATATAATCCTATCTTATTCCCAAAGGTTAGAGTTCCTGCCGTGCCTTGGTCAGTACCAGCTTTAACCAGGAAATCAGTCCAATCATCAAATTTAGTTGCTCCTGTAAATCCATTACTCGTCGTCATATTACTTGCATATCCAAAAGCATCACCTGTAAAATCTATGGTATTTGGATGTTTTATTTGGAATGTGTTTTTAGTCCCTCCAAAATTTCTATTACTGGTTTCATCCACAGCACCACTTAATAATAAGGTATTACTTGAAATAACATTACCGCCAATGAAGTCTGTCTTAGCTATATCCATAACCAAAAGCATTGTCTGAGCATTGAACGCCTCTGAAGATGTCATAGTATTTGTTAGTTGAAATGCACTTGTAGCCGAACCTGACGCAAAAACTCCGAATGTCTGAGTACCCGGGTTGCCTGAAAAATCATTGCCAATGAAAACTCTGTCGGGAAAAGTCACTCCATCGCCAGTTGTTAGCTGAAAAAACTTTTGTCCGCCATATCCATACGCTTCTACTATATTAGTTCTTGCCCCTGTTGGGTCGCCAGTAAATGTAATTTTCTGATTGGTTGTATCTACCGCAAACACATCTCCAGCGTCTGCGTTTTTACGAACTAAAAGTGCTTCCGTGGCTGTATTGTCAATGGTTAAATTGCCATCCATTTGGTCTGTAGTATTAAGCAGATAATCACTATGAGCCTGAGAGTTGTCCTGAGAGTGGGTATAGGCGGTGTTCCAGTTAGCGTAGTCCTTACAGCCCCACACCCCGGCAGAACGTGACAATATCCGGTCATTGGTAGAACAATCGTTATCAAGGGCATATATGCCAGTGGTTACGTCAATGGAAGCTGTACCATCGGCGTTGCAGGTTAAGGATGCATTGGTTACTTTAGTCTTCCAAGGCAGATAACATGTCGGAGAGCCATCTTCTTCTTCAAGGACATAGGGCGGCCCTGTTCGTTGAGCAAAAGCTGTAGTAGCCATCAAAAGAACCAATAAAATCAATACTATTCGTTTAATCATAGTCTCACTCCTTAACTGTATTCCACAGGTGATATGTCAGTTATATCCCCAGTAGCACATCTGAAATAAAGATCGAATGTGGTCTTTACATTTTTGTAATGCAATATCTGTGTGGGCCATAATCTATTACCAATTTTATTGGCAGGGTCAACATTAGAACCGCCATACCAAGTTACTTTATCTCCTGTATTCTCAAGTGATACGCCCTTCTTGCCAGATGTAACTGAATGAGAGATAGCAGATGCGGATACAACATCTATCTTTGCAAGAGAAGATATTGCGCCAACATCATCAAATGGGAAATACGCTAATTGTATGCTCATTCGTCACCCGATTTAAGCGTTGTTATCAGATTGCCTTCCTTATCTTTAATCTGATGAACTGTATGTATCTCTACTTTCTGTCTGCTTATAACATTATGCTCAATAACAGTCCTGCCTTTTTCAATCTGAGGTACTTTTATTACTTCGCCATCTACGATTTTAGTTACAGGGAACTTAATCTCAACCAATGCTTCTTTAAGCAATGCTTTCAGGTCAATAGAGCGAAAGGCTTCTTTAACATACCCTCCCATTACCGCTTTGAGTTCGGCAGTATCAACATACGGAAGCACAACTTTCTTATCTTTATATACAGGCTTTTCAATTACAACAGGCTTCATTTGATTCCTGATAATGCTTTCTATATCTATTGATTGAACAACGGTTAAGATAGCCTCATGTAATTTATCCCCATTAAGCTTAGGAATAGGAACCGGATAATCATAAGGCTTCGGGTCTGCATACTCAAAGATTTTCGACACTGGCTTATACAGCACACGCTCCTTGAGAACATCTTCTACAACCTGCCTGATCTTATCAGCTAATGCCTCTGTAATATCCTTCTCATTTACATGGACTGTTTCCACTTCTCTTACCTTGCTGATAACTCTTTCTTCTATCTGTCCATTCCCGCCTTTTCTCATATCAATACCATGCCTCTATCTCCATGACAGGACTATCAGAAGATGTTGTCCTGAAATACAGCGTATCATTTTTAAGGTATATATCCTCTAACCATTTCTCAAACCCGGCGATAAGCGTTAAATACTTTGTATTGCTTTCCCCAGATATAAGTGTCCATTGAACATCAACAGCCGGTTTCCGGCAGGTAAAACCAAGTTTCCTTACACCCACAGGTAATACTTGTGAATATTCCTGATTTGCGTTAGTCAGTTCCAGATTCCATATTTGATGAAATCTTGACGGGTCTTTACTCGGTCTGGATATTTCTCCACTTTCAGCCATATATTATCTCCTTCCTCTGCACGGATACGGTCTTGCGCATGGGAAATACATCTGAGGCATTCCTACCGCAAGAGTTTCCTCACTCCCGAAGCTTACCGTGGGTTCCGTGGCAGAGTATTCTCTAACTCTTATATCTTGTAAATCCGATGTTCCTTGTTGTGTTGTACCTGCTATGACATAGAATCTATTTGCTGTATTGCCATCAACCCGGAATGGTATATCGGTTGCTTTCTCAACTCCGTCAATCCATAAATCCCATGTTTTAGCGGTAAGATTAACGATGTATTTAAAATCATAGTCAGTATCGGCAGTATAAGTAATACCAGTAGAAATCCAGTCAGTGCCATTGTGGTATTTAATCAGTGCATCATTCCAAAAGATTACACTTATTCTATCGGTAGTTGTATCTTTTAAAGCCAATGCTCCTAAAACAGAATTAACTCTATCCACTCTGGCCGTAGATTCAACAACAAAAGTCCCTGATAATGTTGCACCCTTATAAGCATCCGCACCTGTTAAATCCTCGCTTATGTCTCTGATAGTTCTTCTATTATCCGATAATTTACTCTTATAACCAACTCCATCTATCGAATGACTGAAATACAAAAAACCGTTACTGTCAAAATTGCTTGCTCCTAAAAAACCACGATGACTCACACCTGTTGTCATTGTTTCAAGGATATGCCATGTTGTCCCTGAATCCCAAGTTCCAACAATAGTAGCTCTAACATTATCATCAGTAGTCCAGAAACCACCAAAAATATTGTTGCTTGAATCCTTCACTAACCATGTCCAGAAACCATAGTCATCTGTAACAGGCATTGTATATGATGTAGTTAACGCTGAATCATCTGTTGATTGATCGATGGTGGCTGTAATTGATTCAGAGCCAAAAAATCTTTTGCCAGATATTGATGTTATTGGCACATAGGCTGGTAAACCAGTTGTAATAGTTGTCCAACTTGATCCCTGATCGTCAGTATAGGCCATCTCTCTGGTTGTCTCGCCAGATGTAAGGTAGAGTCTGTCAGTAAGAGGATCAACATAGACATTATGAACATGGCGGTCATTATTGGGATTATTCCATATAGATGCAAATGAAGCTCCGTTATTAACTGACTTCCACACATAGGCACATGTCTCAGTAGTATCACCAGTAGAATATTCCGATACATATAACCTACCAACCGAATCCTCGGACATATTCCAAGCCCCACTATCATTAGGGCAATGGAGGTTAAGGACAGTTGACCAATTATCCCCTCCGTCTATACTTCTAACTACTATTCCGCTTTTATCTCTTGACGCATAAACATAATCATTAGAAGCTACCCACACCATTCTAATCAATCCAGACCCACCAGAGAATGTGTAAACAGATGTCCAATTTGCGCCACCATCGGTTGATTTATATATTTTCCCATCAGTCGCATGACCTGCAAATACCGTATCATTAGAATCTATCCATGCTGAAGATATATCTAAAGCGATAGATGTTTTTTTAATTTCAGGTTTTATAGATACATAAACCTTAGTATCCGTACCCTGCGTAGTTGTCCAGCCAGTCGGAGAATCTCCAGGATCATCCCCATCAACACCATCCTGAAATATTGTAAAGACATCAGATTTAGAACTTACATCTGTAGCTGAAGAATTACCATAATAAAGATATACGGTTGTTGCGTTTGTGGTTTCCCGTATCCAATATGTAGCAGTCTGCGCATCCTGATCGTGAGATTTACGCCATAAAGGTAAAAGAGTTGTGCCGTCAGATGCGGTAAATCTTATATCTTCTCCAAATCTCTGAGCTTTCGTGAAATCAAGCTCACTATTGGTCAGAGGCACTTCTATTTCATTATTCCCCGGATTAGTTACTGTTATTTTTATCCTGTAAGTATATCCACTAAGCCAGCTAATAGGCCGACCCGCTACAAGCATAAATCCAGTACTATCCCCTACAGAAACAATGAGCAATAAACACATTAATAATATTTTGATTATTCTCATTTTTTAGTCTCCCACATTTGAAGTATATTCCATTTTAACACCCATAAAATAAAGCGTTGCAACTGCCGTAGTTGTTCCTGTAGCATCAAGCTGGATTCTCCACCACAAACTATCTCCACCTGCACATGTACCTGCTGGGGTTACAGCAGCAGAGGTTGTATGGTCAACTATATTGCTACCCGATACAGCCGCATCATCAATAGCAATCTCAGTACCCCATGTACTGCTAACTGTTTCTCCCATCCCTCTACATTGAGCTGCAACATCACTATTCAGGACATTTGTCTCAGCAGCAGTCTGTAAATATTCCAATTCAAATGTAAGTGTTCCACCATTGTAACTATCTGGCATAATAACGTGTCCATACATAGAGGATGCGTCATTATCAGTACAGATAATGGTATACATTACAGGGCCAGAATTAATTGTAACTTTCGCTGCATTAGCACACTGAATTCCATCTGCTGTAATACCAGCTGCATTCCATACAATAGATTCAAGTCTTGAATTTATATTAGCAGTCACAGTATTGGAAGTATTTACAAAATCAATATCACCAGTTGAAACAAAGTCTGGGTCTACTACAGCTGCTCCATCAATACTTATACTATCACCCCCACTGCCATCACCCTGTAATGCCCATGTATCAGTTGACTCACAAAGATAGAATCTTTGACCGCTTGTAGCATCCGAATCCATATATTGCTGACCTATTGTGCAACTGGCTGGCAGAGATGCAGAATTAGGTATTTCTAATGTACCACCACCATAATTCCATATTCCTGTAGGCGTAGGAGAAATAGTTTCTAAATTAACAGCAAATACATCCATTGTAATAAATAAAAGAAACAACACTAAAAATAAAATTCTTCGCATATTAACCCCCCGTGTATGATGCAACATTGCCATCTAAAGTAACAATATTGTCATTAAAAACTATTATTTGGTCAAAGTTTGCTCCACCCGGCAAGTTCCCCACCTGAACTCTTTTCTTGTTATTGGAGTCTGCTGAATCCTCAATGATTATCAAATCAGCATTAACTGGCGTTGCTTTCTCAGTTATTGCGCTTATCTCAGAAGCCACATTGTCGTGGATAGCATTATCAACTCCAATCCCTGTAACTGTGGTTGCCGCAAGTGTACCCGTTACATTCGTATCAGCGTTCAAGTCAATACTCACATCAGCCGTCAGGTCAAGATGTCCATCAGTAAGAGAGCCGATATGGATGGCACTGTCACGGAAGAATATTTTATTAACCTGCATATCATCATCCCCAGTAGCTCCGATTAAGACCTTGCCAGAGCCTACTACGTTCGGATCCAGAATTAAATCAGTGTTGTTATAAGATATCTTTGCATCCTTACCTGCACCCATAACAACGTCAGCCCCTGCACCGTCACCGTTAAGCCATAATCCTGCTTTATTTG
>CAJVYT010000224.1 GCA_913009765.1 uncultured candidate division Zixibacteria bacterium | reverse complement strand
TACGAGATATATCAGTGTGACTGGAGTTCAGACGTGTGCTCTTCCGATCTCTGTGAAGAAGGGGCGATAAAACTGCATGATAACCGGAGGATAAAGAGGGATCAATGTTCCGTATGCGGTACATGTGCAGACATCTGTCCTGCTGCGGCGCTTAAAGTAATCGGCAATCATTACCCTGTGGACGAATTAATTGAAATACTGCTGAAAGACCGCATCTTTTATGAAACCTCAGAAGGCGGTGTAACTTTCTCAGGCGGGGAGCCCGCGCTTCATGCCGGTTATCTGCAGCCGATAATGAAAGAGTTGAAGAAAAACAATATCCATATTGCGATTCAGACATCGGGGATGTTTGATCTCATCGAATTCAGGACAGACCTTCTCCCCTATATTGACCTGATTTATTATGACATCAAATTAATTGATCCGAAGATACATGAAAAATATACGGGCAGAGGCAATGATACGATACTGGATAATTTTACAAACCTGGTTAATTCACCGGGTGTCGAGATAATCCCGAGAGCGCCCCTTGTCCCCGGCATTACAACAACGGAAAAAAACCTGGCCGGGATCGCTGACTTCATTAAAAAAGCAGGTTGCACATCTTATGAATTATTACCATATAATTCGGGGGGGATTTCAAAAAGAAATTTTCTGGGAGAAAATGTACCCACTGGACTGAATGACATAAGACTGAATGTTGAAGAGGAAAAAGAGTGCCGGGAAATATTTGCCAGCTGTTTTTCGGATAAATCAGCCCCTGTCTCATGACTTATCTCTATCACTGATTCAGAACCAGGCTACATCTATCCTGACGCATATGGTATAAGCAGGCTTACCCGGAGCATTCATTGAAAAGGTTTGAACTTTGTCATATCAATAACCAGAACATTTTCATGTTCTGGCAGAGGTGCAATAGACTTTCCAATTCTAATCGATATTTTATTATTTACACCTGATTCGTACAATGCCAATCTTACCATAGGAATTATTGCCCAGTTTTTCAATGAAGAGATTTGTCCAAATTCATAAATAAAGCCACGTTTTATAAAATTTTTCTTGTTCGGTTTTCTTACATAAATTTTTGAAACTTCCGATAGATCAGCTGTCCCGTATTTGCGAATGCTGTCCTTTATATAAGAAAATTCTTTAGATTGAAGTGTAGCAAAATATCTGTTAACATTGTCATGTGCCAGATATGTTGCATTTATAGTAAACATTATTAATATGACCGTAATTAGTGAATTTCTTATCTTCCCTGAAAATTCAGGCACAAATTTAAAAAACTCTACAATATTAATAAAGCCGCAACAAAGTAACAGATAAATTACTGCTGCAAGAGAGATAAGGGTACGATAAGTTGCCCAGCTTTCTACAACCAACAGATTTGGAAGATAACTCAGCAGTATAACGATTATAATAAAAAACATTCTCAGAGAATGCTTCCAGAGCAAATTTAATCTTCTTTCTTTTATTACTTGTAATATCGCATGCCTTGATCCCGATAAAAGTCCAGCCACAATAATTATGCCGACAAAAATTCCCATTTTGTATGTAGGAAAAATATTCCATAAATTCAATGCATTCTTAAGAGGACTAAACAGAAACCAGAATAATTTATAGGGGATATGTTCGAAACTTATAAATGTTCCTCTACTGTCCATAGCCATGTTCATAGAAACATGCACTATTTTCACAGCACAAAAATAAACGGCCATAGAAGCAACTCCAACAGCAAAATATATAATAAATGGTGAATACCATTTATTTATTAAGTCCTCGTCTCTCAACATAGCAAGAGGAACTGCAATCATAGCCCAGAAAATCATTGCAGTCGGCTGGTAGATGGTCATAGCAATTACCAATAGAATCATGGCTGCCAGAACAGCAATTACTCTATGAAATGTTTTTTCTCCCTTTCCTTTCAAAACAACCTTAAACAATAGCAAGGCAGAAAATGCAGACAGCAAGGCAGAATAAATGTAGGGAACACACACCACCCATGAGACGTATAGCTGTAATGACGGCAGTGTACAAATTAATATGCTTATCAAAAAAGCATGTACTGCTTTAACGCGGTTCAATTTTAAAAAGACATATACTACATAAGCCAATAATCCTATGCCGATGATACCTGCAAACCGGATTGTATTAGCTGCTTCAATAGATTTAAAAGAGTTAATGTAATCAAAAATTATATATTTTAATAGTCCATATATTAACCTCCCTTGCACTAACCCTTCTCCCAGCAACCCTTTATATAGTTCTTCCTGTGGCAAATGGGACCATATCCAGAAAAAATCATCCGTGAACAGATAGTGACTTTGAATTACCGGAGCATAGGTTAACGAAAAATATGCTGAAAAAATGGCCAGAATACCCAGAATAGATAATAAATGAAATTTCTGTTTAAACATAAAAAGCATCCTTTCTGAATTAAAACACTATTGCAATAGCAAGGCATAATTCCATTTGGAAAACGCTGAATAAAGGCAAAGGAATATTCAGCTTAACGTATTAGTCAATATGCATAGAATATTTGCCGGCAAAATTATTGAATTGAATCCTGAATAAATCAATAAGCATTTTAAAGCCATCCTTAAAAGTATTCACAGTACTCCCTTCCTTATCCATCCACACTACCGGGGTTTCCTTAATTCTATAGCCCATTTTTTTTGCAATGAATAATATTTCTATATCAAAAGAAAATCTTTCAATGGTCTGCAATTGAGCGATTTTTTTTGCTGCGTCAGTTTTAAATAACTTAAAACCACATTGAGTATCTTTGAATCCGTCCAGAAGTGCTAAGTTGACTATTCCGGGGAAAATTTTTCCAGAACCTGTCGATATAACGGCTGGTTGTTTTTTATGTTTGAATTCTTAAGATTTCTTGATGCAATCACAACATCATAATTATGATTATTTATGTACCTGGTAAAATCTCCAAGCTCTTCTATCGGAGTTGCTAAATCACTGTCGGAAAACAAGACCAGTGGATATTGAGCAGTTAATATTCCCCTTCTAACAGAATATCCTTTTCCTTTATTTAGCTCATTTCTTAATATCTTCACATTATTGTTTTTATACCTGGAGATTATTTCATGAGTCCTGTCATTTGAACCATCGTCAACTATTATGATTTCATATTTATCAAAATGTTTCTTAAGATAACTTATAATATATTTAAGAGATGGTTCTATGCGTCTTTCTTCATTATATGCAGGAATAACTATGGAAATATTCATTACGATAAGATGATAAGAAATTGCTTTTTTAGGCCTGGGTTAAGTTTAACAGAAAAACAGGTGAGTCGGCAATATTTTTTATCCTTTTCGCGTTTCCCGAAAATCCCTGGAACTTAAATTTTTGCAGAGGCATCCGGGATATAGCTCCCTCTGCCATTAAGAACGCAGGTGGCAATCGGGAACAGTTAGAGGTTGATTATGAACAGGTCCTTTTAATAATTTGATTTTGTTATAGTCATAATGCTCAGAATGCCCGATACAACTACATACAATGTAATCATTGCAGACGGCGGGCCTGCAGGCTCAACAGCCGGATATCTTTTAAGCAAGGCCGGTCTCAGGGTATTGATAATCGACAAAAGCGCCTTCCCGAGAAAAAAACTCTGCGGTGGTTTAATAACATATAAAACCGTCAAGCTTCTGGAAAGGGTATTCGGTGAGACAGCGGCATCTCTTAAAGAAAAAGATATTATAAACTATGAATCCTGTTGCTATGAAATCTTCAGCAGAAAAACCCTGATAGCTCGGCGCACTGTAAAGCTTCCATTCATGTTCGTTGACAGGAACCGTTACGATCATTATTTCCTGGAGAAAGCACGGGATGCAGGAGCCGGTCTTGTCGAAGGTGACGGTGTAATCTCTCTTGACGTCCTGAAAAGCATGGTAACCACCATGTCCGGACGCAAATTTGCAGCAGATGTTATCATCGGCGCCGACGGGGTAAACAGCCGCATCAGGAGGAGCTTTCCTGTGGACCTGTTCGGCAGGGATGACTGGACCGGGAACCTGGCGGCAGCCCTTGAAATCTTTCCCCGCAGGGAGACAATCAAAAAACAGATTGACCATCCTGTCCTTTATTTCGGCTATACAGACTGGGGATATGCATGGATATTTCCTGAGAGGGAGAGATTGAAAATCGGGATCTGTGCACTGAAAAAAAGAAATAAAAAAAAGATGCTCACGACCTTCCGCAATTTTCTGTCAGCAATTGATTTCCCGAATGCACAGGAAGAAAAAATATGCAGCTACGTATTACCCTACGGCAGCTTCCTGCCTTCCCCGGTATTCAGAAATATAATGCTCCTCGGAGATGCAGCCGGATTTGCAGACCCGCTGCTCGGCGAAGGGATTTTTTATGCACAGCGAAGCGCTGAACTTGCTTCGCAGGCGATACTTGAGGTTATGAAAAATAAGAGGGGCATTGGAAAATCTCAGGATGTATCAGCAAATATTTATTTAAAATTACTGCAAAAACATATATACCCGGAACTTGTCTATGCTGAAAAATTTCGCCGCGTTACTTTCACATATCTCAATAAGTTCCACTATTATCCTATGAAAATAATGATGAGTATCCTGGGTAATAAACTCGCAGAGACTGTGCACGGAATCAGATCATACAACTGGATGAAAAAAATGGGTGAGGATTAGCTTGATAGACTCTTTTTTCAATAAACCCTCTAACAGGCGGTTATAAGGCGTCGTTATCCCGTTCCTGTTTATAGAGACCGGCAGGTGCCTGTTGCTAATCTCATAGGCTACAAAAGCGGCCTCGGTCATGTCCTCCGGATAAATTACAATCACATCATCTTTTGCCGCCTCAACAATAATGTATCTGCTGTCATCCAGATAGAGAATATCCCCGTCCTGCATCCCCGTGCCGGTCGGCAGGGCAATGCCGAGTTCAATCCCCTTTACAGTTGTGAGCCTCAGCTGCGACCTGCTCCGGTCTTCTCAGTTCAGGACAACAATGTCCTTCTCAAGACGCTTTTTCAAGCCGTTCAGCTACCCATACTTTAATTATTGACTGACGAGGAACACCTAACCGTCTTGCTTCTTTATCTAATTGCTGTATCATCCATAAAGGGAAGTCTACATTAACCCTTTTCTGTTCTTGCTTCGGTCTTCCGGCTTTTGAAACATCAAGGTGTTTGGAGATATCCTTGCCTTCATCAAATTTTTTTTCAATATCTTTAGCCTTCATATAATTCAACCTCCTCTCTCCTGGAGCGTCTTACAGAAATAATCCTTATCTTTTCTTCACGACAAGTAATTATGCCTGACCAATGCTTTCCTGATATTTTCCCAATCACTAAATATCTTGTTTCATCACTTGTTTTAATGGGAATTTCGATTAAATCCGGATCATCCCATAGTTCGTGGGCTTCATTGAAATTAATCTTATGTTTCTTTTTATTGCTGTTGCTTTTATTTTTATCGAATTCAAAATCCATAATATATAATTATTATACTTTAATTATACCTATTGTCAATTATAAAACACGGACTTTTGACTTTGATGATACAGATAAATCGGAGTTCTGTACATGTCCTTTACCAGAATAACCCTGGTTGGCTCTGATGATGGCAGTGCAAATGTGCTGCTCACGATGAGGACTTCGGTTATCTTGTCGCGTTCCAGTTTTTCCTTAAGAGAAACCATCCCCCCGGGGAACAGATAACATGTGAGCACAGATGCATAAGACAGGTCGGCATTCCGGAAATCTTTGCGATACAGGGTCAGATTGTTCAATCGCGAGACAGACTTGCGAATCGATGAGAATAACCATGGAACCGGTGATAATTCATAACCAATTACCTGTCGCTGCGGGTACTTTCCGGCGAATGCAATAACGAGTGTTCCCCACCCGGACCCGAGGTCCACGATAGGTCCTGTTCCTGAATCTTCCATAGCTGCCATCATTGCCCGGACAGTCTTTCTTGAACTCGGGGAAGGGGAAATGCCGGTTTTCATCGATGTCAATACAATAAGCATACCTGCGACGAGGATGCATGCTATAAGAACGATTTCAAATATCAGCATAATATACCATGGAGACTGAACGGGATCAGCCCATGACAGGCTGTTGAAATTGTCCTTTCAGTGTTCTGTCCCCTCTCATTTCCATTATTATTTTTCGCATATCTTAACAACTGCTTAGTGCATTAAGCCACTGAAAAATCTTTCTTCTCTCTTTAAGGACAGAGATTTTTCTGCAATGAGAGAGATCAGCAAAGTTGAAAATATTGAGTCAATATATAAAAAGGTGAAGAATCTTTTTGACGATGAATCAATTGCGAAAAAGGTGACGATATATGCAAGCCATAGATTTAATGGAGAGCCATTAAGGGAAATTGGAGCTTATTTTGGTATTGGTGAATCAGCAGTATCATTGTCAAGCAATAGATTCAGTCGGACATTAAAAAGTAATAGAAAACTCAGGGAAAATATTGACAAAATAAAAAATCAGCTTGATTTGTAAATTGTGTAGACACGTCCCCACTGACGATTGGATTATTCTTTGAGTTGGTTTAATTGGGAAGATAACAACTGTCTTGTCATCCAGTCATGCAATTTCTTTCTCAATTTCCTGGTAGGAGAACTCTTTTATTGTTGCTTGCTCTTTAGCGTGTTCTATTGTCATACTTATTAACTTGCCATCCTTGCCCAAGTCAATGTATATATTTTCATTTATTTCTTTTGTTTCGTATACTTCATTCTCGGAAAATTCCAATAATGCCGTATCTGTATCGGAGAAGTATTTTATTTTCATTGGTTAATCCTCCTTTATTGATAGTGCCTTACAGATTTTTCCGGCTAATTTATTGGAAATTTCTGTATGCCGTGGGATAGTTTCAGTATGGCCTGTCAGGGGATTGCACCATAGGGAATGAGATGAGCCTTCTCTTTTAAGAAAACATCCATTTCTCCGCAGATGTTTGGTAAGTTGATTTCTCTTCATTCGATAGTGACTAATTCAGAAACCACATCTTTTGGAACTCCTCTTAAACTGTCCTGCCGTCTATCTTCCAAAATTAATTGAATTGCCTCTGATAGACTTTTAAGGCATTCTTCTTTTGTTTTCCCCTGA
>CAJVYT010000223.1 GCA_913009765.1 uncultured candidate division Zixibacteria bacterium | reverse complement strand
GAAAGGATTTGGTGCTGCATTCCGATAATGGCTCGCCGATGAAAGGCGCCACCATGTTGGCAACACTACAGAAGCTTGGAGTAATGCCTTCTTTTAGCCGTCCCTCTGTCAGTAACGACAATCCATACTCCGAGTCGTTGTTCAAAACATTGAAGTATCATCCCGGATTTCCAGATAAACCATTCGATTGTCTTGAAAGTGCACGGGTATGGGTGGCAGGCTTCCAGCACTGGTACAACGAGGTCCATCGCCACAGCGCTTTGAAATTTGTTACTCCCGGACAACGACATCGGGGTGAAGATATCGTTATTCTGGAAGGACGTCAGCGTCTCTACGAGGCCGCCAAAGCAAAGCAGCCTGAGCGCTGGTCAAGAAAAACTCGAGACTGGACACCGGTTGGAACTGTATATCTTAATCCGGGAAAACCAGTAAAAAAGGAGGTGGAGCTCAAACAAAAAGCTGCATAAAAAAAGCGACATCTTACTTGACATCGACCGACCCCTTCTACTCCGATCGAGTGGTTAGTAATGTTTGGGTGTGTTGGTAAACCTTTATTACGTTTTACTCAATATTGTGACTTTTATTACAATCCTCCGCAAGAATCCCTGCGGGACATTTACTCTTCTTGCGATGTCTGGGTATGTCCAAGCAGAACGGAAGGTTTTGGCATGACGTCCGCCGAAGCCATGGCTTGCAAGAGTTGTTTAGTTACCACGGACAATGGAGGTAGCAGGGATTTCGCTTCCCTCAACAAGACAGCCCTGGTTTCCCCGCCACATGATGTGAATCGGTTGGCAGAGAACATAACCCTCGCCTTGCAAAACAAATCATTGAGAAAGGAGTTGGCTTCTAATGGATATGACCTGATACAAACATTTACCTGGAACGCAGCAACTGATATATTGGAAAGGACTTTTGCTGAAGCACTCAGCTAAATACCATTTACCGTGAACTCAACAAAACAAAAAATTTTAGCAATAACCACTCCGGCATGAAATGTTTCCGGGAAACTTCAGGTTGATGTAACTAATGAAAATTATTTTTCTGAATCACAACATTCAAGCACGCGGCACATATTGGCGTGCCTATAATTTGGGGAAATATCTTTGCGAAATTGATCCTGAGATCTCAGTTACCATGTTATGCGTCAATCTCGAACGTTCTTTTCGCCTTTCACATAAAACAATTAGACCAAATTTCAACTTAGTACTATTACCCAAGTTTTTTCTAAATAATGTAGCAGAACGCTATATTGGCTACACATACAGAACGTTTTATTACTGTTGGTACATTTTTAAAAACAGGCATAATTTTGATGTACTGCACGCCTTTACTATTGCCTTGCTTCCCATGTCAGTCCCCACGATCTTGGCACGCTTCTTTTTGCAAAAAAAAATCTGTGTGGACTGGGATGACGACTGGGGAGTAGGTTTTGCTAAATATCACCCTTTTCCCATCAATAAACT
This sequence comes from uncultured candidate division Zixibacteria bacterium, assembly GCA_913009765.1. The sequence continues at coordinate 5,661 of CAJVYT010000223.1, read as the reverse complement.
AACTGTTTTTTTGGAATATCATGTGCCTCGCTGTGCACATGCCGTTACTGTTGTAAGTTCACTTTTAGAAAAAAAGGCGGTAAAGCGAAAATATAAAAATATTGTTCGGATAGGTAACGGGAGCCAACCTATTCAGAAGATAGAAAAACATACTGCGCGTCAAGAACTATCACTGGAGATGAACAGTATCGTACTATTGACAGTGGGCAACATGCACATGGGAAACGATTTTTTATTAAAATCCTTTGATAAAGTCTGCGAAACAGAGCCTCGTGCGACACTACACTTTGTAGGAGCTACCAATATTGAGGGTTCATTGCCGGCAAGATTCAACAAAAAAGTTGTATTTTGGGGTTATCAGGATCCTGAAAAAATAAAATTTTTTCTAAGTGCTGCAGATGTTCTTTTATTACCAATGGAAAACAACCCTATTGAACATGCGCGCTATCCAATTCGCTTGTGTGATTATATGGCGGCCGGGAAACCTATTGTTTCAAATGCTGTTGGCGAAGTAGCCCTTATTTTACGTACATATAAGGCCGGGCTCGTGTCAAGTCCTGATGATATTGAGGATTTCTCGTCTTGCATCTGTAAGGTTATGCAAAATTCGGAGCTTGGCAAAAAACTTTCAAAAAATGCCTTACGGGCCGCTCAAAACGAATTGAGCTGGAACGTGAGGGCGAAAAAACTTTATGAATTATATCAAGAGGTTTGCTCATGAATATCTTACTCGGCAACATACCAACAGAAATTCCATTAGAAAACGGTACCGAGCGATATTTTGTCAAGGCTGGAAGCAGGTGGCCATTTGCCGGAATCAAACGTCGTGAGGAACAACCTCAATACATTCCATTCCCTTTTTATCTTGGTTTTTTAGCCGCTTTGTTGGTACGAGAAAAATTTAATGTACAGGTTTTGGATGGATATGCTCTTAATCTTACTATAGACGAATTTGTGAATGAATGCCTCATTCATCACCCAGATATTCTTCTTTTTGAGACAACTACACCAACTGTTGAACGTGACCTCCAGGCAGTTCTAAAAATAAAATCTGAATGCCCATCAACATTAATAATTGTAACAGGAGCACATGCTACGCTTGAATTCAAGGAGATATTAAAAGAGCCTGCAATTAATTATGTCATCCGTGGGGAATATGAGGCTACTGCACTTGAACTTGTTAAAGCGATATCCTTGGATAATCTCTACCCGGAGCTACCGGGTCTATGCTATGAAAAAAATGATAAAGAATATTTCGGGGAACCCGAACTGATAGCTGACCTCAATTGGCTACCCTTACCGGAATACAGGCTTTTTCCATCAAATCAACACGCTGATATCAATGTATACTGGGATGGATTCTGTCAAAAACGCCCCGCTATTCAAATGCTCAGTTCACGAGGATGCCCCTTCCTCTGCAATTTTTGCCTCTGGAACGAAGTTATCTATCAACATGGGAAATATCGTTTTTTCAGTGCTCAGCGCTTGGTGAATGATATTGAATATATCCGAGATAATTTTTTCGTTAAGGAGTATTATTTTGATGATGATACCTTTACCGGCAATAGAAAAAAAGTACATGATTTCTGTGATGAAATTATGAAACGAAATATAAAGATATCTTGGTCGGCCATGTGTGATTTTATGGGAAGCGATGAAGATTTAATCCGTCATATGGCTCGTGCCGGATGTATTGGAATAAAATTTGGTGTTGAGAGTTCTGATGCGACGGTTTTGAAAAATATCAATAAGCCCATCAATCTGGATAAAATAAAACGTCTTACCGCTCTTTGTCAGGATCTAGGCATCAAAACACATGCGACATTCACTTTCGGTCTTTTGGGTGATACGCAACAATCCATGGTGCAGACTCTTGATTTTGCCAAAAAGTTGAGTACCGAATCGGTTCAATTCAGCATCAACACGCCTTTTCCGGGAACTACATATTACAAGCTGCTTTTCCGTGAGAATCGCATTTCATTCCAAGATTATACAGAATTTGATGGGGCATCTAATTCTGTAGTTGACTATGTCGATCTCGACCGTCAAGATGTCTTGGACATCCATAATCGTGCAAAATCGGAATGGTTTAGGTATCAGCTTAAAAAACCGGATTGGATTTGGCGTCAGCTAAAGATTTCGGTGCGGATATTGAGGGGACAGGGTATCATTGCCTTTCTCCGCCTAGTCAAGCAGCTGTTTTATTATGTATTTAGCAATGTATAAGTGGACTTTTGTACGTATTTTTCTCTTTTGTATTGGCATTTCTCTATTAGCCTATATTTTCTATATCGGTTCAGATAAATTTTATTTGTTAAAAAATAAATTTTATTTCTTTGCCAGTATGATTCTCATTCAGTATCTGATTAGCATTTTTAATGTTTTGACTACTAAGATTATCCTGAATTATTTTGGGAGTTCTGTTTCCTTCATCAAAGGATTAAGAATAATAATCATGTCATCTATTGCAAACATTATTGTACCATTCGGGTCTCTGTTCTCTCGAGGCTTGCTTCTAAAAAAAGAATCGCGACTATCATATTCAAACTATACTGCATCAATGATAGCTGTTAATTTATGGAACTTATATATTATATCTATAATTAGCACCATATTGATATCCACAATAAATAAAGATAACGATATCGTACGAATTTTCCAATTTTTATCCGTCATTTTTATAATAATAATTCTTTCAATCACCATCATTTTCTTTATTCCCTACAAAATAGCCGCCAAATATTTAAAAAGCGATATGAGGATTATACGTATATTCTGTCAGGTACTGGAAGGATTTGATATTATTTTTAGTAAAAAAAAATATATCAACACGTTATTAATATCTGCAATAATAATTATTGTATGCATTCTGTCTGCATGTATGTATTGGTTTGCATTCGGTATTGTGACTAACGGCAATGTGACTTTTCGAAATATTTTTATTTTCTCAGTTTTACAAGGTACTCTTTCCCTTTTTGTTATAATTCCAGGAAATTTTGGTTTTCAGGAAGGATATTTTGTTACCTTGGCCGTTGCCTTTGGAATTGATTTTAATACTGCCGCCTCATGTGCAATATTTTTCCGCCTAGCCAGTTTGAGTGCACTGTTGATACATTATATTATTATATCACTTCTCCCCAATGATATAAGCTTTCATAATAAAGAACATATGATAAATTGATGGCCTCGTAAGAAGCCAAACTCAAATTTAATAATTTCAAATAGTTCCTCTAGGCGAAATGACTAAAATCGGGCCTTGTACGGGAACATCACCGCGAGGGCACTTCCAATGCAACATATTCTAGTGACTGGTGGTTGTGGGTTTGTAGGGTCTTCACTTGCAATCCGCTATAAACAAAAATATCCTGACGTTAAAGTGAGTGTCCTTGATAACCTCAAGCGTCGGGGAAGCGAATTAAATCTGCCAAGATTGCAAAGAAAAAATATATGTTTTTATCACGGTGACATCAGAAATCGAGAGGATATCGCATCAGTTGGCAACTTCGATCTTCTTGTTGAGTGCGCAGCAGAACCTTCCGTTGTCGCCGGCTTTGACTCGTCTCCCGACTATGTTGTTAACACTAATTTACTTGGAACAATCAATTGCCTTGCCGCCTCCTGTTACAACAAGGCAGCCATGATTTTTATTTCAACCAGCCGCGTATATCCGTATGATTTAATTAACTGCATCAAACTCCGTGAAACTAATACCCGTTTCGAAATAATCAAGCAGCAGGATTGTGATGGAATCAGCGACAGGGGCTTAAATGAAAATTTTCCTTTATTCGGCCCTCGTTCTCTATATGGTGCAACCAAATTGGCATCGGAGCTTCTCATAACCGAATACATTCATATGTATGGGCTGAAAGCGGTTATCAACCGTTGTGGACTTATCAGCGGTCCCTGGCAATTTGGCAAGGTAGACCAAGGGGTTGTCGTATTGTGGATGGCTCGACATTACTGGGAGAAAAAACTATCATATATTGGTTTTGGAGGAACCGGAAAGCAAGTGAGGGATATGATCCATGTTGACGACCTATTTGAACTCATTGATATTCAGTCGAATAATATTGATAAGTATAGTGGTCAAACCTATAACGTCGGAGGCGGGCGGGATTCCAGCCTTTCACTCCTTGAAATGACAGCTATGTGCGAAGCAATTACTGGCAATCAAATTGAGATAACACCGGTACCTGAATCCCGTCCGGCAGATGTAGCGGTATATCTAAGCGATTGTTCCAAAGTAATTGCTCAGACCGGCTGGGAGCCACGGGTCGGGCCGAGGGAAATTTTATTCGATATTTATAATTGGATCAGCGAAAATGAGAATGACCTGGAGGGAATATTGCGATGAGCGTAATCATCATTAGCGGTTCTGGGGGATTGATTGGCAGTGAGTGTGTCACTTTTTTTGCGGATAAATTTAATTATGTCATAGGCATTGATAACAATATGCGGAAACATTTTTTTGGTGACAACGCCTCTACGGCTTGGAATGTAACCCGTTTACAGGAAAAATATCCGAGATACAGGCATTACGAGACGGATATTCGGGATGAAAAGGCCATGAGACGAATATTTGCCGAATATGAGCGTGATATTCAGCTCGTTATCCACACGGCCGCCCAACCTTCACATGATTGGGCAGCAAAGGATCCTTTTACCGATTTCTCAGTTAATGCCAATGGCACGTTGATAATCTTAGAGATGGCACGTAGATATTGCCCACAGGCCGTATTGATCCATTGCTCAACCAACAAGGTATATGGCGATACTCCTAACCGATTGCCCTTAGTAGAGCATGAAACGCGCTGGGAACTGGAGAAGAGTCATCCCTATCATGATCACGGGATTGACGAGACAATGAGTATTGATCAATCTAAGCATTCCCTATTTGGAGCCAGCAAGGTGGCATCAGATGTTCTAGTCCAGGAATACGGTCGCTATTTCGGGATGAAAACCGCTTGTTTCAGGGGAGGGTGCCTCACCGGTCCCAAACACAGCGGTGCCATGCTTCACGGTTTTCTAAATTATTTAATGAAATGCGCTATCACAGGAGAACCATACACGATATATGGTTATAAGGGCAAACAGGTTCGTGATAATATTCACTCATGGGACATGGTAAACATGTTTTACCATTTCTACAATAAACCACATTGCGGTGAAGTATATAATGCAGGAGGCTCTAGGCATTCAAACTGCTCGATGGTAGAGGCCATCCGTCTCTGTGAGGACATTAGCGGTAAACATATCAACTCAACATACAGTGAGTCCAATAGGTCAGGAGATCATATTTGGTGGATTAGTGATATATCAAAATTCCAGCAACATTATCCTGACTGGAGCTATCGATATAATTTACATGATATTCTGGTTCAAATTTTTGAGGAACTGAAAGTCAGGTTGTAATTGAGAAAACGTTTGCCTGAATCTGTGAGGCCCACTGCACTTCACTCCTCAAAATTGAGGTGGTTTTAAAATTTTTTTGTGTTGGCGCTGGGTTCCCGGAAACCGAATCGTACCCAATAGCTCATGAGGTCAATGTGCTTGAATAGCATGCTCAAGTGTTTCTGCCACCCATTTGTTTATACTTTTCCCTGTATGCGCGGCAACAGTAGCTATACTGGCATGTATGTCAGGAGACAGGCGCAGTGTCAG
>CAJVYT010000222.1 GCA_913009765.1 uncultured candidate division Zixibacteria bacterium | reverse complement strand
TTTATTTTTTTTTTTTTCAAGCAGAAGACGGCATACGAGATATATCAGTGTGACTGGAGTTCAGACGTGTGCTCTTCCGATCTGGCAACCTTATGATTCTCAAAAAACTTCATGGGATATGGGCTTGAGGGAAGTGTTTTAAGTTCTGATTTCTCTATTTCATTAAAGAGTTCACGTCTGGAAACCTGTAACACCTGTAATTTTTTGTTATTATGCTCTTCCACCTTCTCAAGGATAGCCTCATTCAGCTCATCAAGAGAATAGAAAACCTGATTGCGCAAGGGCGCAAATACCCTCTGATACATGAGCCGGACTGCATTCTCTGCTAGTGCTTTATCTTTGATATCCCGAATTCGGGATATGAAAGATTATCCAGAATTCTTTATTATCCCGAAAGTTGTAGTGAAGTATTTATAAGCAAAGAAGTTACCTGCCAGTATTTCGGGATAACATTTTTCTCATTCAAGACCACTTAGCTTAAGAATCAAATCTTCATTTCCTTTCCAAATTTCCACTTCTGGTGTTGAACTACTATTTTCAGCAGCTTTTACCAACGCTTTACGAATCATTGTTGGGTCAGCAATAGCATAAATCGAGGTTGTGGTCGCGCTGACATGTCCAAGAAAGTCTTTGACATAGGAAAGGGGAATACCTGATTGGTATAGATGCATTGCCCTGCTATGACGAAACATATGAGCGTGAACATTAGCGGGTATTTCCGGACAGGTTATTTTAGCCTCTCTTGCATATCGTTTTATGAAGACCGATACAGTATCCTGAGTTATCGCATCTGTTATGCCTTTTCTCATCGTATAGAAGAGGTGGTTATCACCATATCGTGAACTTTGAGGATGAAAGATCCGTAGATATTCTTTCAGATGTTCTATTGTTCTGTCCATTAAAGGGATGCTTCTGGTTTTCCTGCCTTTCCCTGTAAGAAATACAGCAGATTCATTGGAATCCAGATGAAAGTCTCTCAACCTAAGATCAAGAATTTCCTGGATGCGAGCACCTGTATCATACATCAAGATCATCAGAAATCGGTTCCTCAATCCCAGCTTGTATTTAGGATCAGGCTGTTCCAAAATAGCCTTCAAGGCATTTTGGGAAAGATAGGGAACTACTTTTTTAGGTTCCTTTAAAGCATGTATGGTACAGACATCAAGATAAATTGATGTTAATGACATGACCTCAGAAGAACAGTAACAGAGAAACGACTTCAGAGCAGCTAATCGTTGATTACATGAAGTCATACAGTTGCCTCTTACTGTTTTCAACCAGTCAAGGAATTCATAGACCATTTCATGCGTGAACATGCAAAAATTAATGGAGGTAAAATCAATTTCTTTCTTCTCCTTGAGGAAAAGCCTCCAAAGCTTGAGTGCCTTGCGATAGGATCTCACTGTCTCCGGGCTATAACAACGATTCCTGGGAAGATAAACTTCAAGAAAACTCCGAACCAACTTATAAAACAACATTTCTTCCGATTTTTTACTCATAGTTTGCCTCCGGAATAATATTGTTTGATATGGGTTCAACTTTCTCTTTGAGAAGAGGGTGGAACTCCGAGACCAGATGGAGGTAGTAATCAGTATCTTTAAAATTGACATGACCGAGGTACATGCTCAGATAAGGAAGATAAGCGTTAATGTCCTTTCCTTCCTGAATCCACAGGTTTAACCGATTTACAGCAAATGTGTGTCGAAAATCATGTACTCTTGGGGAATTTCCCGAATATGTCTTTGCTTCAGGCAGGCAATCCCAAAAGAGATGGAACCAATAGTCAGGAATTCCATGATTATAGAAGTCCCCCTGCAGATTGGGAAAGAAGGCCTCCCTTTCAGGGAATGACTTCTTGACTTCTTGGTCATATCGTCTACAGAGAGTTATTACATCATCCGAAAGATACAACAAACGGTCTTTCCAACCTTTTGATTCCTTTATAAAAATAGTTCCTACATCAAGATCGACATCTGAAGTTCTTAGAAATAATGCTTCTGATGATCTCAAACCACAACAATAAAGCAAGCGAAAGAAGAGGGGGATTACAAGATGCCGAACGGGACCGCTGAAAGGACTTCGCTTGCAACAATCCAACGAATTGAAGAATGCTGACAGTTCCTGCTTGGTATAAATATGGGGAATATATCTTATCTGTTTCTTGGGAATCTTGGGTGGTAAGACATAGGCATCCGCCCCAATACTATTCATATATTTTCCCAATTGGCGAATCGGTGTTATCCTCCGTAGCAGACCATTCTGATGTTCTCCATCTCTGAGAGTTGCCCAGCCAAGCCCCATATCCTGTGTCAATGTAATATTTTTGGGATATTGGTCTAAACAGAATTGGTCAAAATTTTTCAGGATTCGCCCGGAACTTTGATATGGATAGCCTATTTCATTTTTCTGAGAGATAAGTCCTATGATAAATGCACTTAAATTGCTGAGATAGTTGTAATTGTTCATATCAACACCTCACTCTTGGGTTCAATGCCCTTAAGCGAGAGTGCACATTCCTTAAGGTGCGCTCCGTCCGTGAATAAGTATTGTTTGCAGGACTCTTTTGAGCTATGGCCCATTACATCCGAAATGATGTGAAGGGGAATCTCCTTTGCTAACATACGCGTAGCAATAGAATGTCGATAAAGGTGAAAACCTTTATTTGGATCGCTCTCTGCTCTCACACCAGCTTTAATCAAAGTTTTGCTATTTATTGTGTAAGCAGTTGTCAACTTGATAAAAGGTGGAAATATTCTTAGGAAAATATAAGCATAGCCTGGTTTTGAGGGTCTTCCATTCAAGATATAGTCAGCTAATGCATTGCCAACTTCTGGTAACAATGGAAGAACCAATGGCCTGTCATTTTTTTGTTGCACTATGTTTATGATATTACCGTGCCAGTCTATCTCAGAAAACTTTAAATTAATGACGTCGCTTTCCCTGAGACCTGTTCGAATAGCCAGCAGCATCATTGCATAATTGCGTTTGCCAATTGTTTTGTTTCTGTCAATGGACTGAAGAATGCAGTCTTCCTCTTTTGCAGTCAATGTAGGAACTACAGTAATCTTTCTGACACCATTGTTTGGTACTGCGAGTGCAAGATTTACCGTAGTTTGACCTGTATCCCAAAGGTATCTAAAAAACACTCTTAGGGCAGATAGAGCAGTACGCATGCTTGTTTTTTGATAATGGCTGGCCAGATGCGAAATAATTCTACTTACATCACTTAGTTTAAGTTTTGATATTCTACAATAATCTCCCATCTGAAGATATTTCAAAATCTGCCTTGATACTGTCAGGTACAAATTTTTCGTACCGTTTCTTTTCTCTTCTCTTTCCAAGAAAGCCAAGAAACGTGACTGAATAGTTTTCATTTCTACATTAAGATTCATGTCAGGATCTTGTTTGTGGTACTTCCAGGAATAACTGCCGGTTTCGAACACTTCAATCAATATGTAAGTTGATAACCTGTACAATTTAAAACGCCATTCTTTCAGATCTCCATTTTTGGATTGATCTGTCATGAGCTTTAAAAAAAGAAAAGCCAAATCTTTAGAGAAGAAAGTTTGATTGTGAAGGGCAAAGAAAATGGTCAATTTCCCCCAGGCCAGACCATACTGATAAACGGTCGAATTGCTGTATCCAATTGGCTTAATAGCACCCTTTGTCTTATCGATGAGTTCCGATAACTTCATCTTGTTCATACATACACCTCCATTATTATTTAAATATTAATGATGGTACATGATGAAATGTTATCCCGAAATACTGGCAGGTAACTTCTTTGCTTATAAATACTTCACTACAACTTTCGGGATAATAAAGAATTCTGGATAATCTTTCGGCTTTCTTGATCTGGCAGGGATGACTGCTGTTCGGTAGTACTCGGCAAAGTCGGCAAATAGCGGATTGAGGTCTGGCTCGTAAATATCCGGTTTGATGACACCTGACTTTAAGTTATCTGGAACTATTGCTGCTGGAACTCCACCAAAGAACCTAATAGCCCGTTCATTTGATCGCATAAAGCTTTCCTGGGTTTGATTTTCTGAAGCCTCAGCATAGGTTAGTTGACTTGCTGGAAGTATTGCCACAAATACTTCGCACCGAATCGTTTTTCCTGTTTTTAGATCAGTAATTCCCATTTTATGACCTGTATAATCAACAAACATTTTGTCACCGGCCTTGTGGTCGATATGCATGGAGAGTTTTTCATCTTTCCTCCATTGCTGATAATGCCAACAGAACTGGGTGTATTTTAATCCGGCAGGAACCTCTTGCAGATATTCTTCCCATAATAAGTTGAGAGTAACACCTTTCTTTTTCAGCTCTTTTGCGAATTCAGGGAAATTCTTCTTCAGAGCATCTGCCTTACTTCCTGATTTTTTTTGTTCAGCAAGTAAATCATTCAATAACGAATCACTTATTTCCTTAATCTCTTCAAAGTTTAAGCCCGTTGCTTTGAACTTTTGGACAGTTTCAGAAACTACTGGGCGTGATACATTTATTGCATTGGCAATTTGTCGCTGGCTCAATTCAGAGTTTTCTGCAAGCCTGATAATCTCTCGAATTTTCTTCATCTTTATCCTCTTTTTAGACACTTTGTTCTCCTGCTTCTTATTTTTGACAGAAGTAGTGTGCCTTTTTTATGAGGTTAAATGAAGTTCATTTTTGATTCCGGAAAACCATCAAAAAGTGGCAGGATAAATCCGGATTGGGTGGCAGGATTCAACCGGAATACCCGGCAGGTTTAAACCGGAATCGGTGGCAGGATTGCGCCGGATTCTCCACTACCGTCTTCAATTACCCCCGAATACCTTAAAGAGTGTGAATTTCTGGAGACAAAATCCAATATTGTAATGTATGGAAACGTAGGAACAGGTAAAACATATTTGTCCATTGCTCTCGGGGTGGAAGCCTGTAAAAAAGGGATAGAAACCCGATTTTTCAGGACTGCTGCATTAGTGAACAGGCTTTCTGAAGAGAAGAAAAAAGGGACATTATCTAAGTTCATGAAACAAATATTGAAATCAGAACTTTTGATTTTGGACGAATGGGGGTACGTTCCACTGGATCGCCTGGGAGCCCAATTATTGTTTGAAATTATCTCTGAATGTTACGAACGTAAATCATTAATTATTACAGACCTCACTAATAGCAATGTAAAAATGATAGCTAAATAGCTATTTTAGATACAAATAACAGAAATCCGACCTAAATACCCTTTAAAACAGGTCTACCCTCTATTAATTTTTACGTTAAAAGTGTAATATTTAGTGAAGAATGGAGGGACGTTTTATGGATAATGATCTGGAATATAGTCAGGAGGAACTTAATAATAAGAACTGGGAAAAGGTTGGTACTGATCTATATCTGGAACTAAAATTTGCAGATAAGAAAAAGAGATTCTATCTATATCGTGGAGGGTATTTAATAAAAACAGCAGTGCGTTCCGACCAGGTAGAGAAAAAAATATTCATGGTAGAAGCCGTGGAATTAGGAGCAAAAAAGGCAGCACTGACAAGAGCAATGAAAATAAGTAGAACTACTCTGAATCAAAATATAAAGATCAAGGAATATTTTGGGATTACCGGTTTAATTCAAGGATATAAGTTTTCAGACAGCGCCAACAAAAGAGAACAAAGAGAACTGCATAGTGCCAGCCGGATATCTGGAAACAGGACAGAACAGATAAAAGATATAGAGGCAAAAGGAGTTCAGGAAAATAATGGAAATGTTTTTAATTTTGGGAATGGAAGTTCAGTTACGAAAAAGGGCTCTTCCGGGTTTTCTATGGATAAAGGTTTAATTTACCACAATAAAAGAGGATTGAAATTCTGTAATTATTGAAGTTTCTGAACCCCCGAGCTGTAGCTTTTATATGCTGTATTCTACTGTTTATTCCTTCCGCAAAGGCGTTTGTTATTCTATGTTTAACATAGGTGAGTATGTTTTCAATATGTCTTTTCAACATCCTGGCTACTTTGATTACCGGTTCCAGTCTTGAATGAGTTGCCGAGAAATACCATTTCTTGAAGAACTTACGGGCTGATTCTTCATAGTAATAATCCCATAGATGGCGGAGTAATTCTTTACGATTCCAGGCACGTCCTACAGATAACTGATTAATATTCAACTCTCTGAAATCCTTCCTGTTTTCTTTTGTGAGATTCTTTTTTGCTTTTAACCAAAGATATTTGGTTCCCTTTAGAGTACCATTATTTTGAGCAGTCAGGATTTTGTGCTCTGCTCTACGAACTTTATCAACAGCTTCATTCATATACTTCATTATGTGAAATTTATCATGGACTATCGCTGCTTCAGGAACATGTTTTTCTGCTCCCTTAATAAAGGCTCTCCAGAAGTCCATGCTTACAGCTTCTACACTTTCCTTCTGTTCCTCCGAGAGAGTGCCCCAGAGCTTATCTACAGCCTCTGTATCCCTGTTCTGCGCTATGTCCAGGATTCTTTTCCCTTCGGTATCAGTCATGACGGTAACGTAACTTTGTCCTTTTAAAAAACTCTTTTCATCCATCCCAATATATTTGATTGGTTCATCTGCTCTTCTTTCAAGACCTCTTTTAACTGCTTTCGCCATAATGTGATTCATCTCATCCCAACTTAGACGCAGAATCTCTGCTGTCTTACTTCGGTTCTCGCTACATTCCAGAAACTGTATTGCTATTCGTTCAAACTGCTTGGTGAAACGGCTCATATCTTCCGCCCAAGGTACTTTCATTGTTTTGGTTTTATGTTCCGAACACTTCACCCTTGGTGTGCTGCAGTGAATAAAGGTTTTCAACTGGCAGGTATCTAAATGACGCCATATTCTTTCTTCTCTGCGGTCATGTAATTTGCATGTTTTCCCACATTCGGGACATGTTCCGTCTGTAAGATATGGCCACTGTAGATAAATATCTACCCGATTCTTATCCATATCGAGATCTATTGTCTCGATTTCCCAAGGAGCTACAACTCCCAATATCTGTCTGTATAATTCTTTGTCATCCATATCTCACAATATCAAATTCTTCCTACCCTTTCCACAAGAAACCCAGAAGAACCATAAAGTTATTATCCTGGTCGTAGATATACACTTCCGAAAGATTGAAGGGATCGAATCTTACCTGAACAACGATACCGTGAGCTACTTTCTCGACAGGATACTGATTTCTATGAAGTTTGATT
>CAJVYT010000221.1 GCA_913009765.1 uncultured candidate division Zixibacteria bacterium | reverse complement strand
TTGTTAATAATAACATATCATTGTATTTTCTTTGATTTTTTTGTTGTTTTTTTTTTGTGTTGTTGTGTTTTTTTTTTTTTTCAAGCAGAAGACGGCATACGAGATATATCAGTGTGACTGGAGTTCAGACGTGTGCTCTTCCGATCTAGAACACAGAGTATGGTGATAGTCATCAACTTGAAACATATCTTGGCAGATTGTATAGGAGAACAAATCAACAGGATAAAGCAGAACAGGTCTATAAAAAAATCTTAACAGAAGACCCAAGTTTTAGAAAAGCATTTGATGATTTAATGCGGTTATATTATAAAAAACGTGATCCGGAAAAGATGAAAATTATCGTGCAGGCATGGATTGACAATAATCCTTATGATCCGCAAATGAATGCTATTTTAGAATCTCTTGATAAAGAGTTCGAGAGATTAAATAAAAAACAGAATCAAGATAACAAATGAAAATATTAGCACTGAATTGGAATGATTTACAAAATCCTTATGGCGGAGGGGCTGAAGTTCATTTGGAAGAACTGCTTAGGAGGTTGGTTCATTACGGACATGATGTAACTCTGTTTTGTTCAGGGTATGAAAATTGTTTTCCTGATGAAACTATCGAAGGTGTTCGTATTATTAGACGGGGGAATAGGTATAATTTTAACCTTATTGCTCCATCGCATTTGAAAAAGTTAGTTAAAAATGAAAATTTTGATATCTTAATTGAAGATATCAATAAAATACCGTTTTATACTCCATGGTATCTTGATATAAAAACCTTGGTTGTAATCCCACATCTTTTTGCGACTACAGTTTTTCATGAAATCAATTTTATTTTAGGTACTTATATTTATTTAGCTGAAAAACCTTTGGTCTCGGTGTATAAAGGAAAACATTACAACGTTATTTCTGAATCAACCGCTGAGGATATCCATCTGCGTGGTGTTCCACGTGAAGATATCTCGATTATACATTGTGGTATAAATAGAGAATTATATGCACATGATGAGTCAGTAAAAAAATATGAATATCCATCTGTGCTTTACTTAGGACGGATTAAAAAATATAAATCGGTGCAGCATCTTATTGAAGCATTTAAGATAGTGAAAAGTAAATTAACAGATGCCAAATTGACAATCGTCGGTGATGGTGATTATGTCGATGAGTTGAAAAAGCTGACATCATCTTTACAATTACAGGATTCTATCCTTTTTACCGGTTATGTCTCAAGTGATGAAAAAGTAGAAAGACTCAGAAAGTCTCATGTGGCAGTGCTGCCGTCTTTGAAAGAAGGATGGGGGCTGACAAATATTGAGGCAAATTCAGTCGGTACTACAGTTGTTGCCGCTAATTCACCGGGGTTAAGAGATTCAGTGAAAGATAACGAAACCGGCTTTTTATATGAGTATGGTAATGTCGAAGAACTTGCGGAAAAGCTTATGATTATTTTGACTGATTCGGCAAAACGCAAAGAGCTTGAAAAAGAAGGGCTCAAGTGGGCAGAAAAATTCAATTGGGATTCAGCTGCCAAAAAATTTGAGGAACTGATTATAAAAATCGTGGATAATACATAAATGACTTCAAAAACAAAGAAAATTATCTATTTATTTGTAGGGCTATTAATTTCCGGGTATTTAGTATGGGAGGTTTTTGGCAAAATTGATTTTGAAAAACTTGTCTCTACTTTGGGCAGTGCAAATTATTACTGGCTGATTCCAAATATTATTTTGATTATTTTTGCGATGTATCAAAGAGCGTATAGATGGAAATTTATGCTGGCACCTATTAAGCAAGTAAAATTTGAAAATCTCTTAGCTGCTACATGTGTCGGATTTATGGCAAATAATGTTCTCCCCGCCAGATTAGGTGAATTTGTACGAGCTTATTCACTGTCTTCACAAGATAACGAAATATCCAAATCAGCCTCGCTTGCTACTATTTTTGTTGAAAGAATGATTTTTGATTTGGTTGCTCTTTTGTTGATATTTGGCTCAATACTTCTTTTTTCACAAAACCTTCACACCCAGCTTGAAACAGATTTGGAATTTGGTACAAAAATTATTTATGGTGCCCGTTTTGCTATTGTCGTTGCTTTAATCGGTATTGTCAGTATGCTGGTTATTGCCTATAAGCCTGAGAGAGTCGGGCAAATTATGACAAAGTATCTGTTTTTTCTCCCTCAAAAGATAAAGAATCTTATAACTTCTATTGTTGAAAAATTTGCCGATGGGCTGAAATTTCTTACCGACATAAAAGCAGTTCTTGCTGTCGGTGGACAAACTTTACTTCTTTGGATTTTTATGGGTGCTTCTAATTATTTTGTTTTTATGGCATTTGGGTTTGATATTCCATTTGAAGCATCTTTTGTTTTATTAGTTGTTGTTTCTATTCTTATTATGGCACCATCAACTCCCGGGTTTATCGGCGTGTATCATTACGGTGTTGTCGTTTCTTTGGGACTCTATGGTATTCCTGCTGCGAAGGCAGGTGCTTGTGCCTTGGTTTTGCATGCGACTCAATACATTGTAATAACACTCATGGGATTCTACTTTTTGAAAAAAGAACATCTTTCATTAAAAGAACTTGAGAAGACAGCCGAACAGAATATGTAATAATTGTGTCAATTGAGGGGCTATTATGTGCCGATTAATATGTATCTCTTTATGCTTATAATGTTATGTTGTTGTGGTACAACAGAATAATGTTTTGCTGTTTTATAATCTCACATTGCGAAATGTTAAAACTTGACCTTTTACTTGAAGAGTCATATCATTTTTTCTGAAAGTTGGAGAATAAATAATGTTTCGTAAAATATTCATCGCATTTATATTATTAGTTATTTTAGCCGGATTCAGTTATCTGAAAACCTCTCGTGACTATGCCAAACAGGATGGTTTGTATGAAAAAGCTAAATCTGAAATTGCTGCTCAAACAAAGTCGGATGTAGATAACTATCATAATTCAATGGATTCATTATCGAATCTATTGGTAATGAATGATACATCGTATAAAAATTCTATAACAGCCCAAAAAAACAGCTATGAATCACAGCTTGACTCATTGGAAAATATTATTGATAAACAGTCTGCGAAAATTACCAAATTGGCTAAACGTACTGCTAAAAAAACGAACACTGTCTCAAAAACTAAGAAAAAGTCTAAGCAACTTTCTCAACATGAGAAGATATATCGTTACTATAAAAAGAGATATACAGATTTACCGAGTGACCTTTCTACATATGAACGGAAAATAGCACTAAGTGAAATTAGAGATGAAACAGTTTCAAAATTTTCTATTTCGCAAAGAGAATTATCAAAAATACGTAAAGAGTATAATTTAAACTACTAAGATAAGACGTACAGCTATGGAAAAAAGAAAAGAATATCAATATGCCGAAGTAAGAGTTGATAAACTTTTTTTAGAATCATTCTCTGATGATAATTCAGCCTATCATCGCTCTACAGAGTATCTCAAAAAGATAACATCTCTTGACAAGTTTCGTTCAAAGCTTAAATGGCACATAAAAAGATCGCTTTCCAAACGTCAAAAAGAAGTTATTGAATACTATCTTATAGGGAAGACAGAGAGGGAAATTGCCCAAATATTGGGAGTTACTCAGCAGGTGGTTAACATCTATAAGCATCGGGCTATCAAAAAGTTACACAAAATAATCGCTAATTAGGTGTATGTCAAAAAACTTATTAGTGCATAAACGAACTAAAACTTGTTAAACAGTATATTTCGTATAAAAAACATGCATGTAGTAACGACGGTTTCTTTGAATGTTTTTTATGCAAAAAACGTTTTAGGAGGTGATATTCAAAAGAAACAACATGCGAACCCTATTTTCATCACTGTTATATATAATTTTGTAAAGCAGCAGCATATATTGCTGGGGGGATGAACTTTATATAGGGAGAATTACATTATGCCAAAACGCAAAGAAGAAGAAATATTTGCTCCATTAGGCAAAAAAGAAAATTGGCATGCCTATAGTTTGCAAATGCTCAATACTACAAAATTTACAATTGTTGTAGGTGAAATCTTAAAAGGTAACTACTCTCTTGTACTTACTAGAGGTATTGATGAAAAAGAGCAACGAGTAAATTAATAAGTAACAGCAAAAATATTAAAAATTTGATAGGGTTCAACATTTGTTGAACCCTTTTTTTTTAATCTTTTAATCTTACTTATAGATTTAGTTTTGCTTTTTTGTTAGGTCCGGCATCAAGAATTTCAATAGGACAGCCATCGGTAAATTTTTTAAAATTTTCAATAAATAAAGCTGCCAGCATAAGATATTTTTCCTCATACGCTTTTTTATCACCCCATGTATCAGAAGGTTTTAAGACATCATCAGGAACACCCTCACAATGTTTAGGTACTTCAAATCCAAAGACAGGGTCTTTATAGTATTCAATGTCAGCAAGTTTACCGGCGAGTGCGGCATTTAATAATGCTCTAGTATATCTGATAGACATACGTTTACCAATCCCGTAGGGACCGCCTGTCCAACCGGTATTTACAATCCAGCAGGTTGCATTGTTTTTTAAGATTTTTTCTTTGAGCATACGTGCATATTTATACGGATGATGCACCATAAACGGAGCTCCAAAACATGCAGAAAAAGTAATTTCCGGATCCTGTCCTAAACCTACTTCGGTACCGCCGACTTTGGATGTGTAACCGGAAATAAAATGGTACATTGCTTGGTCCGGTGTAAGTCGTGCAATTGGATGCATAACGCCCGATGCATCGCATGTCAGCATAATGACATTTTTGGGATGTCCTGCCATTTTTGCCGGTAACGAATTTGAAATATACTCAATTGGATATGCCGCACGAGTATTTTCGGTTAGAAATTCATCATCTAAATCTATTATGCGAGTTTGCGGGTCATATACAACATTTTCCAAAATAGTACCGAACATTTTCGTACATGCATAAATTTCGGGTTCAGCAGAGGGGGAGAGGTTGATAACTTTGGCATAACAGCCTCCCTCAAAATTGAAAACCCCGTCATCAGACCAGCCATGTTCATCGTCACCTATCAAACTACGAGATGGGTCGGCTGATAATGTAGTTTTGCCGGTACCGGATAGCCCAAAGAATAATGCCGAGTTATCATTGTCATCGACGTTTGCTGAGCAATGCATACTTAAAATATTTTGCAGGGGTAAAAGATAATTTAGCACAGTAAATACAGCTTTTTTTATTTCCCCGCCATAACCGGAATTACCGATGATACATATTTTATCTTCAAAATTTAGTAAAATAAATGTTTCAGTGCTTATACCGTCAATTTCAGGCATTCCTTTAAAAGACGGTATTGACATGACAGTAAACTCAGGTATGAAATTATACAATTCATCGATTGTTTTTGGTTGAATAAGCATATTTCTGACAAACTGCGAGTGCCATGCATATTCAGTGACGATACGAACCGGTAATTGAAAATTAGGATCAGCACCGGCGTAGCAATCCTGTACAAAGAGGTCGCGACCTTGTAAAAAACCAAGCATACGTTGATAAACTGCATTAAACTTTTCAATAGAAATAGGACGGTTACCGTCGTTCCAGTCAATATTATCTTCTGAAGGTGATGCTTTGACAATAAATTTATCTTTGGCAGAACGGGCGGTATGGGTACCGGTATTTACAACAAAAGCACCCATATGAGAAATATTACCTTCTTTTCGAAAAATTGCTTCTTCATATAAAGATTCGGGAGTAA
The DNA here is from genome assembly GCA_913009765.1 of uncultured candidate division Zixibacteria bacterium. The sequence goes on along the minus strand of CAJVYT010000221.1, from coordinate 1,463 downwards.
GATTCCAATAGACTCTATTGAGATTTCTCAATCCCATATTCTTCAAACCATACGAACTTTTGAGAGCAGCAGCATGTTCTTGTGCGGGAGTTTTTATATTTAAGATATCGTGAATCATTTCCAGTCCCTTCTCATTTTACGCTCACCAATATAAATTTCATTTGGTGATTCAAAGTCAAGTGCCCATTTAATACGAGCAATTCCTTCAATCATTTCACTTACCGAACCGCAGTAACTTAGTCTGAGATGTCCTTCAAAACCAAATTCTACCCCCGGTATAGTGACAACCAAGGCTTTCTCAAGAATAAACTTTGCCAGTTCATTTGATGATTTATTGTATGCGGAAAAATCAGGGAAGCAATAAAATGTCCCTTGAGGTTCTATTATTTTTACATCTCGAAATGTTCTGAGCTCACGTATCATGACGTTTTTATTATTTTCAAGTGTGAGCCGTAATGTATCAACACCGCTTTGAATACCATTTAATGCTCCAACTGCGGCAGCTTGTAATACTATTGACGGACAGGAAGTATTCTGTGCGGAAATGTTTCTCATCGCATGAATCAGTTTTCGATTGCCAACAGCCCAGCCTATTCTAAAACCTGTCATTGCGTATGCTTTAGAAATTCCGTTTATAACAACAATCTTTGAATTGTCGATGTCATTTTTGGAATATTTATAAACAGAAACAGGTTTTTTTCTGCCAAAGTAAAGTTGATGATAAATATCATCCATTATGAGATAGATACCTTTGTTTTCGCAAAACTCGACAAGTTCACCAATCAGTTTTTCTGAATAAATACACCCAGAAGGGTTATTGGGTGAATTGACCATAATAGCTTTGGTGTAAGAACTAACAGATTGTGTTATATCTTCAATCCGAGGCTCAAACCGTCCATCTTCAGGAGTAACAATGACAGGCACACCATAAACCATTTTCACAATTTCTGTATAACTGACCCAGTAAGGAGCTAAAATAAGAACTTCATCCTGTGGATTAATTATTGACATCAAAAGGTTAAAAATTGCCTGCTTAGCACCACCGGACGAAACAATAATATTTTCAGGCATGATAACTTTATTGTAATGTTCCTCAGTGTATCTGCAAATTGCTTTTAACAGAGGAGGGATTCCTTCGGTTGCTGTATATCGTATATTGGCAGTTCTCAAAGTAGCCGTACAACTGAGTATTGCATCCAAAGGAGTCTTACTTTTAGGTTCACCGGAACCAAGATGAATAACCGGATCTCCACGTTCTTTTAAAATACGTGCTTTCTCGTTAAAGACGAGCGTGGGAGAATCTTTTATTTCACGGGCTAATATACTGACAGATCGGAAGAGCGTCGTGTAGGGAAAGAGTGTAGATCTCGGTGGTCGCCGTATCATTAAAAAAAAAAGAAAAAACAGAGAAAAAACACAAACAAAACAAAACAAAAAAAAAAACAAAACATAATAGCAAGTAA
>CAJVYT010000220.1 GCA_913009765.1 uncultured candidate division Zixibacteria bacterium | reverse complement strand
TTAATGATACGGCGACCACCGAGATCTACACTCTTTCCCTACACGACGCTCTTCCGATCTCAAATAGAGTCATATTCCGGCTCATAAAATTGGACTACATGCTCTGTTGCCCACATTGATTTTGGAGTCAGTTTAGTTTCTTCAGATAATTCCCGTACAACAACCTGAGCAACTGTTTCTGTCCCCTGTTTTCCGCCGGTCATAAATCCCCAAAAACCGCTGTATGATTCTTTTTCAGACCGTTTCAAAAGCAGATATTCCCAGCCGTCGTATGTTTTTCTCACCACGGCAACATTGACCCCCGGTGATTCTATTTTGATATTGGTAGAGTTTTTATGCATCTATAATTCCTATACTTTTATTTATTTTTATTGTCAGGAACTATGTAGTAAAAGAATTGAAAAAGTCAATATATAATTGTAAAACTAAAGACTTTATTTAGTACATGAAATTATCCTGAAGCTATTACATTCCCAACCCCAAATGTCATCCCAACTTGAGGGCTTGTTGATAAACCCTCCATTCAGCTTTAGTAGGTCAGGTCTCCCCGATACCTGACAATTTAGTGCAAAGCAGACGTACTCATCTGCCTTCATAACATCCCCCACTTTCTCTACAACATCACCCTAAAAAACTAACTCTTCTTCATTAATAAAATCATCACCCAAGAGGAAAAATATGACCCTATCAAAACAAACCAAAACCAACCGAGAAAACGCCAAACAATCAACCGGACCTATAATCGAACAAGGCAAAGAAAAAAATAACGCTATTTCAAAAAACGAACCCATTTTACTGTAACTTAAACACATTTATACTATTACAGCAAAAAAGTTCAAAAAACTGGATTCCCATTTTCGGGCTTGTTGATAAACCCTCTAAAGGTGTCGTCGGGAGCCCTTTCACTGGAATGACATTTTTAAAATGTTTTTATAATAAGTCATGCTGAGTCCGCCTAGGCGGAAAGTATGCTCATTCTGTTTTTAATGTTTTTATAATTGTGTCTTCCCTCTTTTTAAGAGTCGGTTAAGGGGTGTTTATTTTGAGTACAAATAAAAAGTCAGGTCTCCCCTAGACCTGTCAACAATTGGCTGATTTACCAAAAGTAAATTGTGACCTGTCAAAATATACAATTACTCACAAAATAGTATCTAACAAAAATTAGTTGCTTATCCGAAATGAAACCGCTATAAAAGCATCACTATGCATAAATTAACTAAATGAAAAGTGTATGACTGAACAAATACCATTTTTTAATATAACATTACACTATTTAGCACCGGTCGGAGCAGTTATGCTGTTAGGTTTATTAGGCGGCAATGTAGCTAAACTGATAAAACTCCCAAAAGTGACCGGTTATCTGCTTACCGGACTGTTAATCGGTCCATCTGTGATGCAGCTTATCTCTGCCGATGTGGTGTCATCTCTTTCCCTTCTCAATGATCTTGCCCTTGGATTGATAATGTTTTCAATCGGCGGCGTATTTGAAATCCATCATATTCGTGCAATCGGTAAAAAAGTCTTGTGGCTCACTATTGGTCAATCAATAGGTGCGATTGTCTTCACATCGCTCGCATTGCGGCTTGTCGGAATAGATTGGTATCCTGCAATTCTACTCGGCTCCATTGGTATAGCAACCGCTCCGGCGGCAACTATTTTAGTTATCCGAGAGTTTCAAGCAAAGGGTGAATTTACTGATACTCTGCTCACGGTTGTAGCTACCTCAAATATTATTTGTATTCTTACTTTTCAACTTGTATATGCATTTGGAAATTTAGGTTCAACAGAAAATATTTTTGTTGTTTTTTTACGCCCAATTTATGAATTGGGCGGTTCGCTGATAATTGGATTTGCCGTCGGGTTTATTATTTCAAAATGGGAACAACATGTTCACGACCAAGCAGAACTGCTTATGATTATTCTTGCCGGGGTAATGCTTGTTTCAGGCTTAGCACATTCGTTAAACTTACAGCCTCTTTTTGCAACCCTCATTATGGGAGCCGTTACAACAAACCTATCCCTGATGCATCGCTTGGTGTATATTGAACTTCGACAGATTGAGCAGCCGCTGTATATAGCATTTTTTGTTTTAGCAGGAGCATCGCTTCATATTGAACTGCTTCCCGCATTAGGTCTGGCAGGCATCTGCTTTTTCATATTTAGAGTTTTTGGGAAAATGCTTGGGATTGTAATTGTCGCAAAATGGCTTAAACTTGAAGATTCAATTAAAAAATATCTTGGAATGAGTATGGTTGTACAGGCAGGAGTTGCTATAGGATTAGTAGACCTAATCAATCGTGATAATCCTGAATTAGGAAATATCATTACTCCAATAATACTTGCAACTGTTTTACTCTATGAAACAATCGGTCCGCCAATAATAAAATACACTCTCTTTAAAACAAACGAAGCTGTCGAATCTGATACATAAATGAAGACCGCTCGGAGGGGTTGAGCGGTCTTCAATGGGAATGGGAGGTAAAAAAAAAGAATGGTTAATTAGGTTGACTTGAAAAATCAGTCAAAAAATCTTTTATCGATTTCATACCGGCAGCATCAGGATATGATGCCATCGCAGGAGCAACAGTTTCAACGTTCAATTGTGAACCATAAGATTCAAGACATGTTTGCACTACCGAAGAAATTCTTTTTGAGGCTATTTCTGCCCCCTGTCTATTAGTTTCCGGAAGTAAAAGTGCTATTTTGTTTGAAGCAAGTAATGAAACATTATCAATAGCTCGAACAGCCTGCACAACAGCTTGCAAAATTTTATGAGTAAGAGAATTATTATTATCAGTATTATTTGATGAGACAGATGAGAGATCATATACAAGTAAAGAGACAAAAATTTGATAACGCTGTGCACGTTTCAATTCAATATCCACTCTATCCATAAAAGGATGACTCGCTAATTGTTGTGAAAGTGCGTTTTCCATGCTGCAACCCAAGTAAAATTGTTATTTCCCTATTCTGTACAATTTCTATACAGCAATAATTGTTCCATATTGTCATAATTCTATTACAAGGAAATATAGAGAGAGATTATCAAATCAAAAAAGAGAATAATTGTGTAATGACACTACTTTTCAATGACTTAGTAACAAATCTTCGTTCATTCTTTCACATAGTATATTTTTCACAAAAATACTTTATCGCAATTCATTGCGTATTTTTTGCATAACTATTCAATTATTTAGTTTATTATTTTGTAGAGTTAAGACTATAATCTTTGATTTTATACAATAAAGAACGGTATGAAATTTCTAAAAGCTCGGCAGCTTTTCGTCTATTCCAATTTGTTTTGTGTAAAACTTCAGAAATTAGTTTTTTCTCTTCAACAGCTATTTTTTCACCGATAATAGCTTTGAGAGAATAGGAATCCGGCTTAGAATTTTCAGTTACCTGAGGAATTGAAAATGTAGAGACAGTTTCAGCATTATCTGTCGGCAAAATATGATTTCCGGCGGCAACGAGCAAATCAGCAATAATTGATTCATCTTCCCGCACAACAACCTGTTTCATCATATTTTCTAATTGACGGACATTCCCCGGCCAATCAAAAGATAATAATTGGGACATAACCATTTGAGAAATTGGTGTTATCTCTTTTTTATAAGATTCTTCATATTTTTTTATAAAATAATTTACCAAAAGGGGGATATCATTTTTGCGTACCCGTAAAGATGGGAGCAAAAGTGTAATTTCATTTAAACGATAGAAAAGATCATCACGAAATTCTTTTTTGCCAATTGCAATCTCTAAATTTTTATTTGTTGCTCCAATAATACGAACATCAACATGAATGTTCTGAACACCACCAACACGCACAAACTCTTGTTGTTCTAATACTTGCAACAATTTAGACTGAAGTTCCAAAGGCATATCACCAATTTCATCCAAAAACATTGTGCCTTTGTTAGCAACTTCAAACCGTCCTTGCTTCATTTTATGAGCACCGGTGAAAGCACCTTTTTCATAACCAAAAAGCTCCGCCTCAAGTAAATCTCTTGGAATCGCGGCACAGTTTACTTTCATAAAAGGCTCACCGCTTCGCCCTGAAAGATTATGAAGCAGCCTTGCGACTATCTCTTTACCTGTTCCCGACTCACCACGAATTAAAACTGTTAACTCTGAATCAGATACTTGTTCAATAACAGATTTAACTTTTTGCATCGCATCGGAATCACCAATAAATGTATCGTAACTGTGTTTGACTTCTAATTTTGATTTGAGTTCTTTAACTTCTTTTTTTAAGTCGTTTTTTTCTAAAACGGTGTTGATATGAATTTCAATTTCATTAACATCAAATGGCTTATTAATAAATTCAGCAGCACCAAGTTTAACTGAATCGACAACATATTTGGTTTCACCGTGACCGGAAACCATAATAACTTCGGGACGGTTTTCAAGTTTATTTAATTTTTCCAACACTTCCATACCATTCATACCGGGCATTTTAATATCTAATAAAATTAAATCCGGTTTTTCAGTGGAAACCATTTGGATTCCCTCAATACCGTCTCGTGCAGAAACAAACTCAAACTTTTTCGACAATCCCTCGGATAATATCCAAGACACTTTTGGATCGTCATCAATCACCAATATTTTTATTTTATTCTTCACCATATACTATTATATCGTCATTTTTTCTAAGAAATCAAGCTGTGTCATAATATTTTTGCTATATTTTAGCAAAATAATGCACTTTAACTTTCCATAAGTGGTAAATATATAGTAAATGTTGTCCCTTTACCATATTCTGAACTTACCGACAAAGTACCGTCATGAGCTGAGATAATTCTTTCAACAACTGCCAACCCCAAACCGGTTCCGGTTGACTTCGTGGTAAAATATCTGTCAAAAATCTTGGAAATATTTTCCTTTTTTATCCCTTCGCCGGTGTCAGATACTTTAAGAGCTAAATAGTTTTGTTTTTTATGTTCAGGACGTTCAATCATACCATGCACATTAATTGTGCCACCATGTGGCATCACATCAATGGCATTGATAAAAAGATTGAGAAAAGCTTCAAGGATTTGATTTTTATTTACAATAACTTGCCAGTCAGCTTCTTCAAATTGAGTTTCAAACTTAATTTTCTTTTTGTCTAAATCTTGCTGAATTAAATGACAGGCTTTATCTATCAATGATTTCAAGTTTACTTTTTCTGTCTGATACTTATTTGGGTTAGAAAAATCAACTAACTCCCGCACTAATTCATTCATTCGGATAACTTCATCTTCGACAGTTTGAAATAGCTCCGAATCATTGGATTCTTCTGCCCATCTTCCCCTAATAATCTGTAATCCCCCCTTAATTGTTGTCAACGGTCGTCTGAGGTCATGTGATATTTCTGAAATCATGTTACCCATTGTGAGAAGCCTTGTGGCATTTAAAAGTGCTTTTTCTTTTTCAAACAGCAAAGCGGACTGAGAAATTACTAATTTTGCCAAAGATATGTCATCTTCATTATAATAGTGGTCTGAAAATGAGCCAATAAAGGCGGCAAATATTAAATCCCCATTTCTGAATATTGGTACTGCCAACGATGCTTCTAACGGATTCGGAAGAATTGCATTATCTCGTATTTTTGCTGCTAATATTTTTGTCAGCTTTTTAATATCATCCTGTTCAAGTTCATCCATTTCAGGAGCTTTAATTACTAACGACTCCAAATCCATTTTGGAGAGGTCTATTTTGCCACTTGCTGTAAGAGGTATATCTTTAACCCCGGAGACAGATTCAATAACAAAAATTTTATTTTCTTCATCCCAGCTTAACCAAATAGAATAATCAATAGGGAAAACTCTTTCTAACTTCTTAAAGAGCATATCCCGAAATCCTTTTAAAGAGTTAACACCCTGCATCTCTTTAGTCATTTCATGAAGAATCTCAAATTCTATCAATCGGCGACGTTTTTTTTCAAACTGATTGGCATCATCAACCGCTATCGCTGCCTGAGCGGCAAATGTAGTCAACATACGAAGATCATTACTGGTAAAGTTTTCATCTCCATCTTTGTTTGCCATATTGATAACACCGATAACTTTATTTTTAATTTTTAAGGGAGCACATAAAAGTGATGCTGAGCCGTATCTCTCTTTGCTGACACGTTTAAACTGAGAATGTTCCTCAACATTTTCAACAATCAGTGGTTCACCTTTAAGAGCAACAGAACCGGCAATTGACTCCCCGATTGCAAGTTGTGTTTTTTCAATAATTTCTTTACTCAATCCGATAGCTGCCTCAATAGTAAGAAATTTATTGCGTTCATCTAAAAGCATAATAGAACCGACTTGAGCATCGGTTACATTGGATGCAAGAGTAACAATTTGCCTGAGTAAATCTTTCAGATTTGATGTAGAGCCGATAGATTTCCCCGCTTCATAAAGAGCGTTTATTTCGCCAATCCTTCGATTTAAAATCAAATTGGAAATTTTTAATTCTTCAAGCAGAGAAAACCGTGCCAAATCGGAACGCCGTTTATCTAAGGCTCGTTTTACCGCTAAGTCTAACTGTGTAAATTCTACCGGTTTCATAAGATAATCATACGCCCCATAAGAAATAGCCTCCATAGCAGTATCCAAAGAAGCATAACCGGTAAGTAGTATAACAGGAATATCAGAATCAACAGATTTTACAGTTTTGAGAAGTTCCAAACCGTTTTGACCGGGCATTTTTATATCTGTGATGACTAAATCGACTTTATTCTGTTTTATTGATTCAGCCGCCTCAAGCGAATTCTGGAATGATTCAACTTGATACCCCTCCCCCTCAAGCAAAGCAGAAAGAGATTCACACATTCTGCGTTCATCATCAACGACTACTATTTTTTCAAATGTTTGGTTCATACGTTCTATCTTCATTTATATACGGGAGTTTTATCTCAAAACAACCGCCTATCTTCTTATTATAAAAAGTTATCGACCCATTATGTTTTTTAATTATACCATAACAGACAGAAAGTCCTAAACCGGTACCTTTTGACGGCTCTTTGGTCGTAAAAAACGGTTCAAAAATTCGCGGTATCAATTCCGGCGGTATTCCCGGACCGGTATCAGAAAAACTTATAGAAATTCCATCTTCTAAGGGCTTGATTACAATTTGTAACTGCCCGCCATTCGGCATAACATCATAGGCATTAATCACAAGATTTAAGTAAACCTGCTTAATCCTTTCATGGGAAATTTCAATTTCAGGAGTATTT